>NZ_JAOEDV010000014.1:0-87924 GCF_029837545.1 Stenotrophomonas sp. GD04024
CGCAGGAAACCGCCCGGTGGCGGGGGGAGGGGCTGGCCGGGACCGATGGCGCCATGAATGGCGCCATCGAGCCCCCAAGGATGGGTTTACGGCGTGTCCCGGCGGGCCCTTCTCCCGCCACAACCGATATCAACAAAAGCGCCGGAAGGCGAACCGGCCGCCAGCGCTTTCATCAACTCAGCTCAGCCAGTCCCTGCAAGCGCTGTCGACCTGCTCGCCACACGCCTGCTGCATCCGTTGCTGCAACCGCGCCAGGGTCTCTGCGCCCTGGTGCTTGCCACTCCACGCCTTCAGCTGCCCGGCCAGGCGCTCGAAACGCTGGCGCGTGCGCTGGTGATAACCCGACGGCTGTGCGTCCAGTTCGGCGATCAGCGAGCTGGTGGCCTGCTCGATGCGCCGTGCATCGTCCGGCGCCAGCTTCAGCAACCCTTCCACGTACAGCACGCCCCATTGCACGCGGGTGGCCGGGCCATGCGCACCGTCGTAGGCACGCTTCAGCCATTCCAGTGCACCGGCGGTGTCGCCGCGCTGCTCGGCCAGTTCGGCCAACTCGGGCATGTAGTAGTACGGCTGCTCACTGCGCTTCAGTTCGGCCAGCAACAGCGCTTCCGCTCCCGCGTCGTCACCCACCTCGCGCAGGGCATAGACCGCGCTGCTGATCGTGGCCTGGCGCGCATGGGCATCGGTGGCGGCAGCATCGGCCGCGGCGACGCGTTGCTTGACCCGCGCCACCAGCGCCGCCGGTAGCGCGCCCTTCGGTTGCTGCTGGCGGGCCAGCGACACCTCTGTCAGGGCCCGCGACAGCGCGTCGTCGGCGCGGTCGCCGCGTTCTGCGTCGGCGCGCTCCAGCGCGACCAGCAGCTGCTGGCCCAGCGTAGTGCGGGTGGCCGGGCCGGCACTGGCCTGCTTGACCAGCGTGGCGCCGGCATAGCCCAGCAGCTCGCGGTTGCGGCGTACCTCGGCCGGCTGGGCCAGTACCGCCTGCAGCAGCTCACGGACTTCGGTGGGCGAGGCGCTCGGTTTCTCCGCGGTGGCCAGCGCCAGCAGCGCGAAACGACGCTGCAGGGTAGCCTCCGGCGCCGCCTTGGATAGCTGCCGCAGCACGTCCTCGCTCCTGCGTTCGCCGGCCAGGCGGTTGGCATCCACTTCCCAGCCGTAGTCGCCCAGCACCTGCCAGTCCTCGGCGGCCAGCCTGTCCGGCGTCGCCAGCGCGGTGGCCAGTGTGGCAGCGACTGCGCTGCGGCGTCCGGCGGCCACGGTCAGTGCGCGGGTCAGTTCGGCCGCGTCGTTGCCACCGGCCACGCGGGTGATTTCGTTGCGCTGCGGGTCGAGCACGATCAGGGTCGGGTAGCCGCGTACGCCGAAGCGCTCGCCCCACGCCTGCGCCCCTTCCTCGTCGCCATCCAGGTAGACCGGCACGAACTTGCCGGTCAGTGCGATGAAGGCCGGGTCCTTGAACAGGCCGGCCTTGAGCTGGTTGCAGGGCGGGCACCAGACCGCGCCCCAGTACAGAAGCACCGGCTTGCCGCTGTCGGCGGCCTCGGCGAACGCATCGTCGACGTCGCCCTGGCGCCAGGCGATGGCGGTGGCCGGTGCCGGGGCTTCGGCGGAGTTGGCGGTGGACACCGGGGCTGGCGTGCAGGCGCTCAGCGCCGAGGCCAGCAGCAACACGGAAAGCGCGACGCGCATCGGCAGCATCTCGAAGGGCGGGGTGACAGGCCATTGTAGGAAGGGCCGGGGAACGTGCTGATTCAGTTTGCTTATGACGGGCGCGCTGCAGGGCATGACGCCCGTCGGGCATTGCCGGTCAATGCCAGGAGGATGCCTTCAGGCCGCTGCCCACACCATCTGCTGATACACCAACCCATTGAACTCGCCAACCTCGCCATCCAGCACGAAGCCATAGCGCAGGTAGGTCGGCACTGCATTGAGCGAGGCGCGGACGGTCAGCATCGGCCCGCGCACCTGCGGAAGCACCGCTTCGAACAAGGCATGGCCGATGCCCTGGCCCTGGCAGGCGGGATCGACGAACAGCATCGCCAGGTGCCGTCCCTCCTTCAGTTCGACCACGCCGACCACGCGTGCGTCCTGCTCGGCGACGAGGATGAGGTTGTCGCCCTGCAGGCGTGCGCCGAACGCATCGGCGGCCGCAACGCTACCGAAGGTGGCGATGCCGGTCGCGCTGAGCGACGGCGCCACGGCCTCGTTGAACGCGGCCAGGCACACCCCGCTGATCGCAGGCAGGTCATCGGCATGGGCGGGGCGGATCTTCGGCATGCAGCGTTCTTCCCGTGGTATGTGGCGCGTCAGCGTCGCCGGGTACCTGCACGCTAAGCTGGCGGCATGAGTGAATTCAATCCCGCCTACGCTTCGTTGTTTCCGCAACAAGGGCTGAGCCTGGGCCTGATGACGCCCGTTGCGGCGCATGGGCTGGCCGATCCACGCGAGGCGCGGCGCATCGCGCGGCTGGCCGACGATCTGGGCTTCGCCGCACTGTGGACGCGCGACGTGCCGCTGATGGTGCCGCAAGGGCCGGATGCGACGGCCAGCGCATTGGACGATCCGTTCCTGTGGCTGGGCATGCTGGCTGCCGCGACCGAGCGCATCGCGGTCGGCAGTGCGGCCATCGTGCTGCCGCTGCGGCAACCGCTGCAGGTGGCGAAGTCGGCACTGAGCCTGGACCGGATCAGCGATGGACGTTTCGTGCTGGGGCTGGGATCGGGCGATCGACCGGAAGAGTTCGCCGCCTTCGGCGAGGACCTGGAGGGCAGGGCGGCGACCTTCCGCGAACGCTGGTCGCTGCTGCGCGCGGCGCTGTCACCTGATGCCGATGAGCGGGCCGCGGTGCTGCGGGCGACCGGCGGCTTCGATGTGCTGCCGGCGCCGGCCACGCGCATTCCGATGCTGGTGGTGGGCACGGCGCGGCAGAGCCTGCAGTGGATCGCGCGCGAGGCCGAGGGTTGGGCCACCTATCACCGCGAGGAGGCTGCACAGGAAGGGCGCATCGGCTTGTGGCAGCAGGCGCTCGTGCAACGCGGCGGGGCAGGCAAGCCGTTCGTGCAGTCGATGCAGCTGGACCTGCAGGCAGATCCGCAGGCACCGCCCGAGCCGCTGCCGCTGGGCCTGAAGGTCGGCCGCGACGGTCTGCGCGACTATCTGCTGCGCGTGCATGCGCAGGGCGTGGCGCATGTGATGTTCAACCTGGTCGACAACGGGCGGCCGATGGACAGCGTGCTGCGCGAGATCGGAGAGCAGATCCTTCCGCACGTACCCGCGCGCCGACTGTAGCGTCGAGCCATGCTCGACTGCTTCTGCTGGATACGCCGAATCAACGGCAGTCGAGCATGGCTCGACTCTACAGGGGGCGTGCATCTGCGTATCATTCGCATTTGATTTCCCGATGCCGGAGCCCCGCGTGACCCAACATTCCCCCATGCACCCGACCGGACGCCTGTTCGCAGTGGTCGCCTTCATCGAGGCCGTGACCTGGGTCGGCCTGCTCATCGGCATGTGGATGAAGTACGGCCCGATGGCCAACGTGGCACTGGTGAAACTGTTCGGCCCGCTGCATGGCGCGGCGTTCCTGGTCTACGTGGCGGTCACCCTGCTCGCGGCCGTGCGCCTGCGCTGGCCGTGGTGGGCCAGTGCGCTGGCGCTGCTGGCGGCCGGCCCGCCGCTGGTCACGCTGCCTCTGGAATGGTGGTTCAAGCGGCGTGGCCTGCTGGGCCTGCGCGCAACGCGCTGAAGCCACTGTTACACGCCCATTCAAGAGAATGGGTATCAAATGCAAATACGAGCCGTTATCATTTGAGGGCGGTGTCCGCCCCTGAACGGGACGGACGCCGGGCGGGGCGCACAGGCGTACCCGGCGATCCTTCCCTGTTACGGCTGGTGTTCCATGCACGCACGTCCCGTCGTTCCCGGCTTGCCGGCGCTGGTCCTGGCAGCCCTGATCGGCACCATGGCGATGATGTCCTTCGTTGCCGTGATCGGTCCGGTGGTCCGCATGCTCGGCCTGTCCGAGTGGCACGCTGGACTGTCAGTCACGGCGGCGGGCGTGTTGTGGATGCTGGCTGCGCGCCCGTGGGGGCAGCTCAGCGACCGCATTGGCCGCAAGCGCGTGCTGATGCTGGCGATGAGTGCCTACACCGTGGTCTACATCGCGCTGGCGGTGTTCATCGATGTTGCTCTGCAGGCGGTGCCGCCGGTACTGGTGTCGGTGCTGGTGTTGGTGGGTGCACGCGGCCTGATCGGGCTGTTCTATGCGGCCGTCCCGCCCACGGCCGCCGCGCTGATCGCTGACAAGGCCCCGGCCGGACAGCGCGCCAGCTTCCTCGCCCGGCTGGGCAGCGCCAACGCATTGGGCATGGTGCTGGGTCCGGCGGCCGCGGGTTGGCTGGCCTACACGAATCTGTCGCTGGCGCTGTATGTGGCCGCCGTGCTGCCGCTGCTGGCGCTGGCATTGCTGGCCTGGCGGCTGCCGGCCACGCCGCCGGTGGCGGGAGGCGGCGCGCAGCGCCGCGCGCCGATGCGCAGGCTCGACCCGCGCCTGCGCCTGCCGCAGCTGGCGGCGTTCATCGCGATGGTGTCGGTCACCATCGCGCAGGTCACGGTCGGCTTCTTCGCGATTGATCGATTGGGTCTGGATGCTGCAGCCGGCGCGCGCATGGCCGGCATCGCGCTCACCGCGGTCGGCGTCGGTCTGATCCTGGCGCAGGCGTTGGTGATGAAGCTGGACGTGCACCCGCGGCGCTGGATCATCCTCGGTGCACTGATCTCCGGTATTGGTTTCGCCTCCGTGGCGGGCGTACAGCACGCCTGGCAGTTGCCGGCGGCCTACGCGCTGGCGGCGTTCGGCATGGGCTTCGTGTTCCCCTCGTTCCAGGCGCTGGCCGCCGATGCCGTGGAGGCGCACGAGCAGGGCGCCGCCGCCGGCACCGTGGCGGCAGCGCAGGGCCTGGGCATGGTGGCCGGGCCGATGCTCGGCACGCTGTTGTATCGCGGCGGGCCGAGCCTGCCTTACCTGCTGGTCGGCGCGCTGCTGCTGTTGCTGTGCGCGCTGGCCGCAGCGCACCGGATGAAGGAGACCCCATGAGCGATTCCCTGATGCAGGGCGCGTGGCCCGAGGCTGCACCGGCGCTGTTGGAGAACAGCGACGACGCGTCGCTGTTCCTGCTGCAGCATGCTGGCCAGCACGTGCACGCGCGTGGCTGTCGGGCGACGCTGCCGAATGGCGCGCTGGCCAGCTTGGCCGGGCGCGTTGCCGAGTTCTTCGCGCAGCAGCGCGGCGGGCCGGGCCTGCTGGTCGGGGCGGTGCCGTTCGAGCCGCGTGCCGACGATGCGCTGTACCAGCCCGAGCGCCTGCTGCCGGCGTTGCCGCTGCAGCCACAGGCGGCACCCGCGCTGCAGGGCCCATTGCAGGCCGAGCCCGCAGCGCAGGACTATGCAGCCGCCGTTGCCGCGGCAGTGCAGGCGCTGCGCGCACCCGAACAGGACCTGCACAAGGTGGTGCTGGCGCGCAGCCTGTTGGCGCGTACCCGCAACGCGCTGTCACCGGAGGTGCTGCTGGCGCGCCTGGGCGCCGATCCTTCGGTGGCCACCTACGCGGTTCCGCTTCCGGTCGAACTGGGGCAGGCGCCCGCCTGGCTGGTCGGCGCAACGCCCGAGTTGTTGCTGCGCAAGCGTGGCGCGCAGCTGTTGTCGCATCCATTGGCCGGATCTGCACGCCGCAGTGCCGATCCTGCCGAAGACGAGCGCGCCGCGCAGGCATTGCTGGCCTCGACCAAGGATCATGACGAACACCGTCATGTGGTGGACGCGATCGTCGACGGCCTGGCGCCGTACTGCAGCCACATCGATGCGCAGCCGCGCCCGGCGCTGCATGCCACTGCCAGCATGTGGCACCTTGGCACGCGCATCCATGCCACCCTGAAGGACTCGCAGACCCCTGCAGCCGAGCTGCTCGCACAATTGCATCCGACACCGGCAGTCTGTGGCACGCCGCGCCTGGCTGCGCTGCAGCGCATCCGCGAGCTGGAGCCGGTGCCGCGCGGTTTCTATGCGGGCGCGGTCGGCTGGCTGGACGCACAGGGCGACGGCGACTGGTACGTGGCGATCCGCTGCGCGCGACTGCAGGGGACGCAGCTGCGGCTGTACGCAGGTGCCGGCATCGTCGCCGAGTCGCAGCCCGAGTCCGAAGTGGCCGAGACCGCAGCGAAGTTTGCTGCCCTGTTGAATGCGCTGGGCGTCCACGACGCCGCGCCCGCGATCGAGCCTGCGGCATGAACATTTCCGACACTTCTTTCCGCATGCCACTGCGCCAGGTATGGCCGGACGATCTGGTGGCGCGCTACCGCGAGGCCGGTCACTGGCGTGGCGAAACCTTCCCGGCCTTCCTGCGCGAGCGCGCCGAATGCTATGCCGATGACATTGCCGTGGTCGCTGGCGACGTGCGCCTGAGCTATGCGCAGCTGTGGCACGAAGCCGGCCGTATCGGTGCCGGGCTGCTGGCACGGGGCCTGCAGCCGGGCGAGCGGGTGCTGGTGCAGCTGGGCAATACCGCCGGTTTCATCACCACGGTCTGTGGCCTGTTCCGCGCTGGCCTGGTGCCGGTGTATGCGTTGCCCGCGCATCGCATCACCGAGCTGGTGCACTTCGCCAACAAGGCCGAAGCCAGTGCCTACATCACCACCGATCTGCACGACGGCTTCGATCATCGCGGGCTGGCGCGCGCGTTGCAGGCCGACGTGCCGGCGATACGCACGGTGGTGATCGACGGCGATGCGCAGGAATTCATCGCGTTGGACGGGCTGCAGGGCGACCGCGCCCAGCTGCCGGCCGACCCGGACCCGCAGTCGGTGGCTTTCCTGCAGATCTCCGGTGGCAGCACCGGCCTGTCCAAGCTGATTCCGCGTACGCACGACGACTACATCTATTCGTTCCGTGCCAGCAACGCGATCTGCGGCATCGACCGCGACAGCGTGTACCTGGTCGCGCTGCCGGCCGCACACAACTTCCCGATGAGCTCGCCGGGGTTCTTCGGCGCGCTGTACGCCGGTGCCCGCGTGGTGCTCAGCCCCGGCCCCGGCCCGGACGCGGCGTTCCCGCTGATCGCCCGCGAACACGTGACCTGCTGTGGCCTGGTGCCACCGCTGGCGTTGCTGTGGGCGCAGGCGGCGGCGACCACCGCGCATGACCTGTCCAGCCTGCAGGTGCTGCAGGTGGGAGGCGCCAAGCTGGTGCCCGAGGCCGCGCGGCGGGTGATCGACGGCCTGGGCTGCACATTGCAGCAGGTGTTCGGCATGGCCGAAGGCCTGGTCAATTACACCCGGTTGGATGATCCGGAAGACCTGATCGTCGCCTGCCAGGGGCGGCCGATCAGTGCGGACGATGAAGTGCGCGTGGTCGACGACCACGACCAGCCGGTGGCCGAGGGCGAAGTCGGGCACCTGCTGACCCGCGGCCCGTACACCATTCGCGGCTACCACAACGATGCGGTGGCCAATGCACGCTCGTTCACCGACGATGGCTTCTACCGCACCGGCGACCGCGTGCAGCAGCTTCCGGGCGGCTACCTGGTTGTGCAGGGGCGCGCGGGTGACCACATCAACCGGGCCGGTGAGAAAATCTCCGCCGAAGAGATCGAAGATCATCTGCTGGCCCACCCGGGCGTGTTCGACGCCGCCGTGGTCTCCATTCCCGACGACTATCTCGGTGAGCGCAGCTGCGCGTTCGTGATCCAGCAGGGTGAGCCGATCAAGGCGCCAGCACTGAAAGCCTGGATGCGCACGCGCGGCCTGGCCGCGTTCAAGGTGCCGGACCAGGTTGTGTTCGTCGACAGTTTCGATACCACCGCGGTCGGCAAGATCAGCCGCCGCGAACTGCGTGCGCAGCTGCGTGCGCGTCATCTGCAACAGACAGGAGGAACGCGCTGATGGCGCTGCCCCGCATTACCCACTATCCCTTGCCGACCGCTGCCGAACTGCCGCAGGCGCGCGGCCCGTGGCGCCCGCAGCGTGATCGCATCGCGCTGCTGGTACACGACATGCAGCGCTACTTCCTGGCCGCGTTCGATGCCGGCAACGCGCCGCTGCGACCGGCCGTGGACAACATCGCGCGGCTGCTGGCGCATTGCCGCGCGCACGGTATTCCCGTTTTCTACACCGCCCAGCACGGTGACCAGGACCGTCGTGATCGCGGCCTGCAGGCCGACCTGTGGGGGCCGGGCATGCGCCGCAGTGCCGACCATGAGCCGATCATCGAAGCCGTCGCACCGCAGCCGGGCGAGCATGTGCTGGTGAAGCATCGCTACAGCGCTTTCCAGCGCAGCAACCTGGAAACGCTGATGCGGGTGCGCGGCCGCGACCAGCTGCTGGTGACGGGTGTGTATGCGCATATCGGTTGCACGGCGACGGTGGTGGAAGCATTCCAACGCGACATCGAAGCCTTCATCGCCGCCGATGCCGTGGCGGATTTCTCGCGCGCCGACCACGATCAGGCGCTGCACTGGATCGCGCGCACCAGCGGTGTGCCGATGACGACCGATCAGCTGCTGGAGGCGCTGTAATGACCGCTACGGGTGAGGTGCTGGATCTGGAACGCATGCGTGCCGATGTGGCGCGGGTGCTGGACTGTGCACCGGCCGAGATCGGTGACGACGACAACCTGATCGACCTGGACCTGGATTCGATGCGCATGCTCGGCCTGGTGCTGGCCTGGGGCAACACCGGGTTGCCGCTGGAGTTCTCGCAGCTGGCCGAGCACACCACGTTGCGCCAGTGGTGGGGCGTGGTGCAGACGCTGCAGGCTGCGCAGCGCGCATGAACGCCGCTGCGTTGGCCACACTGCGGGCGTTGACCGAGGCCCAGGCCGGGCTGTGGTTCGCACAGCGGCTGGCACCAGACAATCCGTCGTTCAATACCGCCCATGCGGTGTGGATCGACGGCCCGCTGGATGTGCCCGCATTCGTGGCGGCGGCCAACCAGGCGGCGGTTGAAGCCGAGGCCTTCGCGCTGCGCTTTGCCGAAGGCACCGACGGGCAGCCATTGCAGTGGCATGACCCGGCGCACGTGCCGCTGCTGTCGGTGCGCGATCTGTCGGGCGAGGCCGACCCGGTGTCGGAGGCGCGTGCGCTGATGCAGGCCGACCGGCTCAGCGCGGTCGATCCGACCCGCGACCGGATCAGTCAGCAGGTGTTGTTCGATCTGGGCGGGCAGCGCTGGGCCTGGTACCTGCGTGTGCATCACCTGGCCGCCGATGGCTATGGGATGGCAATGTTCAGCGACCGTGTCTGCGCGCTGTACTCCGGCCGCGCGGGTGAGCCCTTGCCGGGATTGGCTGGGGTGCTGGCGGACGACGCGGCCTATCGCGCGGACGCACGTCGCGGGCTGGCCGGCCAGTGGTGGCGCGAGCAGCTGCAGGGGGCGCCTGCGGGCGTGGGCCTGACGGGTACCGAGCCGGCCAGCGATGATGCGCTGCGCTGGGTGCAGCCGCTCGATGCCGCGTTCCGCGAGCAGCTGCTGCAGGCTTCGGCGCGCTGGCTGCAACCCTGGCCGGATGTGCTGGCCGCGCTGTCGGCCGAGTACCTGCGGCGGATGAGCGCGGCCGACGAAGTGGTGGTGGGCGTGCCCTTCATGGGGCGGCTCGGCAACGCATCGGCGCGCGTGCCGGCGATGGTGATGAACGTGCTGCCGCTGCGTGTCGCGGCGGGCGAGGGCAGTGTCGAGGCGTTTAGCCGGGCACTGGGCCGGCAACTCAGCCAGGGCCGAAAGCACGGCCGCTATCGTGGCGAGCAGTTGCGCCGTGACCTGGGCCTGGTGGGCGCGCAGCAACGGCTGCACGGTCCGCTGGTGAATGTGCAGCCGTTCTACGCGCCGCTGGCACTGCCCGGCGTGCAGGCGACGCTGGAGGTGTTGTGCACCGGGCCTGTGGACGACCTGACGCTGGGCTTCCGTGGCGATGGCCAGCGTGTTCTGGATCTGGAGATTGAAGCCAATCCCGCGCTGTACCGCCGCGAGGACGTGCAGTCGCATGCCGCGCGCCTGCTGCATTTCGTGTCGGCGGCGCTGGACGCTGACGACATTGCGACGGTGCCGCTGGCCACGGCCGACGAAGCCCAGCAGGTGGTGCACGGCTTCAATGCCACTGCACATGGGCTGCCGCAGACCACGCTGGTTGAGCTGCTGCAGCAGGGCATGGACCGCGATCCGCAGGCGACCGCATTGGTGTTCGGCGATTCCGAGCTGGACCACGCCACGCTGGAGGCGCGCAGCTTTGCGCTGGCCGCCCAGCTGCGCGCGATGGGCGTCGGCCCGGGCAGCGTGGTGGTGGTGGCGCTGCCACGCTCGCTGGAACTGGTGATTGCGCTGGTGGCCGTGTTGCGTGCGGGAGCCGCGTACCTGCCGCTGGACCTGGCCCATCCTGACGAACGCCTGGCGCGCATCCTGGCCTCGGCGCAGCCGGCGTGCGTGCTGGCGGCGGCGGATGTGTCGGCGCGGATGTCCAGGGTGCCGGTGCTCGCACCGGAACAATGGACCGCACTGAGCTTCGCCGCGCCGTGGGCCGATCCGGCACCGGACGATGCGGCCTACGTGATCTACACCTCCGGTTCCACCGGCGAACCCAAGGGCGTGGTCATCGAGCACCGCGCCATCGTCAACCGCCTGCTGTGGATGCGCGAGCACTACGGCATCCGTGCAGACGACCGCGTGCTGCAGAAGACGCCGGCGACCTTCGATGTTTCGGTCTGGGAATTCTTCCTGCCGCTGCTGTGTGGGGCCACGCTGGTGATTGCCGTGCCGGACGCGCATCGTGATCCGACCGAGCTGGCACGGCTGATCCGCGCGCATGACATCACCACGGCGCACTTCGTGCCGTCGATGCTCGATGCCTTCCTGGCCGCACCGGCCTCCGAAGGCCTGCAGCTGCGTCGCGTGTTCACCAGCGGCGAGGCGCTGGACGCTTCACTGCGCGACCGCTTCCATGCGCGCGTGCGCGCCGAACTACACAACCTGTATGGCCCGACCGAAGCGGCGGTGGACGTGAGCTACTGGCCTGCGTCGGCGCAGGACCGTTCACGGCCGGTGCCGATCGGTTTCCCGGTCTGGAATACCCGCCTGTATGTGCTGGACGCGCGGATGCAGCCGCTGCCGGTGGGCGTGCCCGGTGATCTCTACCTCGGTGGCGTGCAGCTGGCACGTGGCTACCTTGGCCGCGATGACCTGACCACCGAGCGCTTCCTTGCCGATCCATTCCTACATGGCGAACGCATCTATCGCACCGGCGATGTGGCGCGCTGGCGCGACGATGGTGCGGTCGAGTACCTCGGCCGCAGCGACCACCAGGTGAAGTTGCGCGGCCTGCGCATCGAGCTGGGCGAGATCGAGGCGGCGCTGCGCGAGCTGGCGGGCTTGGAGCGCGTGGAAGTGCTGCTGCGCCAGGACGCGCCCGGCGATGCCCGGCTGGTGGCCTACGTGCCATCCGCGCTGGCCGATGCCAGCGCACTGCGCAGCCATCTGGCCACGCGCGTGCCGGATTACATGGTGCCGTCGGCATTTGTTGGCGTCGATCACTGGCCGGTGACCGCCAACGGCAAGCTGGACCGCAATGCGTTGCCGAAGCCGCCGCAGCAGGACGTGGGCGGACTGGCGCCGCGCACGCCACTGGAGCAGGAACTGGCCGGCTTGTTCGCGCAGGCGTTGGGCCGCGAGGCACCGGTGGCAGTGGATGCGGACTTCTTCAGCCTCGGCGGCGACTCGCTGTCGGCGGTGCACCTGCTGCTGGCCATCGAACAGCGCTGGCGCTGCGATCTCGGCCTGGGTGCCCTGTTCGCCCAGCCAACCGTGGCCGCGTTGGCGACGCGCATCGCTGAACCACCGGCACTGGCCGACCACGCGTTGGGGCCGGTCATTGCCTTGGCCGTCACCGATGCCACCGGGCCTGGACCGCTGTTCGTGCTGCATCCGGCCGGTGGCATTGCATGGAACTATCGGGCCCTGGCCAGGGCGCTGCAGCCGGCACGTGCGGTGTACGGCCTTCAGTCTCCCGCGCTGGATGCAGGCGAACCGATGCCGTCCAGCATCGAAGCGATGGCCAACGACTACGTGCGCCGCATCGTAACGTTGCAGCCGCAGGGTCCGGTGCACCTGCTGGGCTGGTCGGTGGGCGGCATCCTCGCCCAGGCGATGGCGGTGCGCCTGCATGAGATCGGCCGTGAGGTGGGTGAGCTGGTACTGCTGGATGCCTACCCCAGCGAGTGCTGGCGCACCGAACCGGAGCCTGACCCGATTGCCGCGCTGCGCGCACTGCTGGCGATCGCCGGCCATGACCCGGAGGCGCATCCGGAGCTGGACAACCGCGAACGCATCCTTGCATTCCTGCGGCGAGGCGGCAGTGCGCTGGGCAGTCTGCCGGATGTAGTGCTGGACGGCGTGGTGCGTGCGGTGACCGGCACCAATCGATTGATCCGCGAACACATCCACCGGCCGTTCGACGGCACCCTGGTACATGTGCGCGCCGGTCGTGATCACCAGGCACGCCCGCAGCTGCGGGCGGCGCTGTGGCGGGCGCACGCACGCAAGGTGCAGGCGCTGGAGCTGCCGTTCCTGCACGCCGAACTGACTGGGCGTGACGCGGTGGCACAGTTGGCACCGTGGCTGTCGGCGCGGCTGCGCCACTGGGATGAGCAACAGGAGATCGCAACATGCAGTTGACCGGCTTTGAAGGCCGCGTGGCCCTGGTGACCGGCGCGGCCGGTGGCATCGGTGAAGCGCTGGTACGGTTGCTGGCAGCGGCTGGCTGCACGGTGGTGGCCACCGATCGCGAGGCGCCACGTGTGGATGACGCGGGCGTGCACGCGTTTTCGCTCGATGTGACCGACAGCGTGGCGGTGGACGCACTCGTGGATCGGGTGGAAGCCAGCCTCGGGCCGATCGGCCTGGCCGCAAGCGTGGCCGGGGTGCTGCACGTGGGCGAAGTCGCCGGGACCACCGATGCCGACTGGCGCCGGGTATTCTCGGTGAACGCCGATGGCGTGTTCCATGTCGGGCGTGCACTGGCGCGGGTGATGTCGCCACGCCGGCAGGGTGCGATTGTCACTGTCAGTTCGAATGCGGCCGGCGTGCCGCGGCATGGCATGGCCGCCTATGCGGCATCCAAGGCTGCCGCCACGATGTTCACCCGTTGCCTTGGGCTGGAGCTGGCGCCGCTCGGCATCCGCTGCAACATCGTCGCCCCGGGTTCAACACTGACCCCGATGCAGACCGGCATGTGGCAGGACGAGCGCGGTGCGGAGCGGGTGATCGCCGGCAGCCTGGAGACCTACAAGGCGGGCATTCCGCTGCGCAAGCTGGCCACGCCCGACGACATCGCGCATGCGGTGATGTTCCTGCTGTCCGAACAGGCCGGACACGTGGCGATGAGCGACCTGTACGTGGACGGCGGCGCCACCCTGCGCGGGTGAGCTCCGGTGGCCGCTGGCCGGCAACCCATGACCCCCGGTAGTGCCGGCCGCTGGCCGGCAACCCATAATCCCTGGTAGTGCCGGCCGCTGGCCGGCAACCCATAATCCCTGGTAGTGCCGGCCGCTGGCCGGCAACCTCATTCAACTTCAGACATCCCCCAACACCCGTCGAGGCGAGATCTGACGTTCAACACCCACTGATCGCTCCACTATGGGGCATGAGCAGCCATCGCCTCCGCCTGGGCCGTCGCTCGATCATCGGCCAGGTCTACGTTCTGACAACTACCACGCATCAGCGCTGCCGGCTCTTTGAAAGCGAAGCTGCAGCAGCATGTGTAATCGACCAGTTCCATTACATCGAACAGCGTGGACTTGTGCAGTCACTCGCATGGGTCGTCATGCCGGATCACGTCCACTGGATGTTCGAGCTGCGCGCAGCTCACCTCCCAGACATTGCACGCCGAATGAAGTCGTCGAGTGCGCTTGCGCTGAATCGCCTGGCGGGCCGTCGAAGTACGGTATGGCAGCCTGGCTACTTCGATCATGCAGTGAGGGCTGAGGAGTCGCTCACGCGGCAGGCTTTGTACATCCTCGGGAATCCGGTGCGCGCTGGTCTTTCTGGGCAGGTTGGCGAGTATCCCTATGCGTGGTCGGTCTGGTCGTGATGCCGGCCAGCGGCCGGCACTACCCGTTGCGTTGAGGGCTGAGGAGTCGCTGGTGCGGCAGGCTCTGTACATCCTGGGGAATCCAGTACGCGCCGGTCTTGCTGGGCAGATTGGCGAGTACACACATGCGTGGTCGGTCTGGGCGTGATGCCGGCCAGCGGCCGGCACTACCCGTTGTGTTGAGGGCTGAAGAGTCGCTGGCGCGGCAGGCTTTGTACATCCTCGGGAATCCGGTACGCGCTGGTCTTGCTGGGCAGGTTGGCGAGTATCCACATGCGTGGTCGGCCTGGGCGTGATGCCGGCCAGCGGCCGGCACTACCCGTTGCGTTGAGGGCTGAGGAGTCGCTCACGCGGCAGGCTTTGTACATCCTCGGGAATCCGGTACGCGCTGGTCTTGCTGGGCAGGTTGGCGAGTATCCACATGCGTGGTCGGCCTGGGCATGATGCCGGCCAGCGGCCGGCACTACCCGTTGTGTTGAGGGCTGAGGAGTTGCTGGCGCGGCAGGCTCTGTACATCCTGGGGAATCCGGTACGCGCTGGTCCTGCTGGGCAGGTTGGCGAGTATCCCTATGCGTGGCCGGTCTGGGCGTGATGCCGGCCAGCGGCCGGCACTACCCGTTGCGTTGAGGGCTGAGGAGTCGCTGGCGCGGCAGGCTCTGTACATCCTGGGGGAATCCGGTACGCGCTGGTCTTGCTG
This sequence comes from Stenotrophomonas sp. GD04024, assembly GCF_029837545.1. NCBI lineage: Bacteria > Pseudomonadati > Pseudomonadota > Gammaproteobacteria > Lysobacterales > Lysobacteraceae > Stenotrophomonas > Stenotrophomonas sp. GD04024. The sequence goes on from NZ_JAOEDV010000014.1 coordinate 14,822, forward strand.
GGCAGATTGGCGAGTATCCCTATGCGTGGTCGGCCTGGTCGTGATGCCGGCCAGCGGCCGGCACTACCAGGATTTCGCACATGGCACCTGCTGTCAGGGCAGGGTGAGGCGGTAGACCAGCACGCGGTTGTCGTTGTCGTAGGGGCTGTCACAGGCATCGCCCTGCATGCGGCAGTGGCGGGCGATGAAGTCGTTGTCGTTGCCGATCAACAGCAGCACGTCGTTCGGGTGCTGCGGGTCCAGTGCCGGCACTACGTCCATGGCTTCCCACTTCTCCGACAGCAGGCCAGCATGCGGGCCGCGCTTCGTGTCCAGGTCCAGCCCCGCACGTGCAAGCTGCGGGCGGTCGAGCAGGTTCAGCAGCTCGTCGCTGCGCGCAGGCACGATGCCGGCCTTCAACGTGGTGTCCGCCGCGTCTGCCAGTACCGAGGTGGTGCCGGTTTCGTAGGTGCTGCCGGCCAGGTTGCTGGCAGCAGACACATCCACCAGCAGCACCGACTTGTAGACGATGGGGTCGTCACCGTCCTTGCCGAGGCCGTTGCCATCACGGGCCAGTAGAAGGAAGCGGTGGGCGTCCAGTACGCGCAGTTCGCTCTGCGCAGCGGTGCGGTCGAGCTTGCCCTTGCCGTCGTGCGCGTACGCGGGCAAAGCCATCACGTAATGGCCGATCGGCTGCTGTGGCGTCGGTGAGGTCGTCACGTCATAGACCAGCACGCGGGTGTTGATGCGTCCGGCCGCATTGCCCTGCGCGCTGTCCTGCAGCGTCGCGCTCTGCAGTGCCACGAACAGGCGGCTGCCATCGGGCGACAAGCCCATGCCTTCCACGCCCTGGTTGTTGCGCCGACCGGTCTGCGGCGGCACCAGAGAACCAAAGGCCGGCTTGCCATCGCGCTGCGGCCGTATCGCGGGCGGCGCCACGATCACGCCCTGCAGCTGGCCCTTCGCATCGAAGTAGTAGACGTTGGCGGTGTACTCATCGCCGATGTAGAAATGACCGTTGGCGGTGAACTGCAGCGATTCCGCATCCAGCGACACCTTGCCCACACCGGCGCCGCTGGCGGGCGAGGGCAGCACCACGTCGCGCTGGATGATGGTGTGGTCGCCCGGGTCGGCACCTGTGAAGGGGTGCCCGTTGAAGTCCTTCAGCACCACGCCCTTGTCGGGCACCATGCTCAGCGTGCCCAGCGCACCGGGCTTGACCGGTGTGGTGTCGATGCGCAGCTGCATGCGCTCCACGCGGCCGGCGTAGTCGTAGAACAGGCCGGCCTCGGGATCGTTGCGGCCGCGGTCGGGCAGGGTCCACAGCACGCCCTGGTAGCCGTTGGTGGTGCGCTTCCAGGTGCCGGGCTGCACCGCCAGCGAAGAGAACGAGCCCAGCGTGTCGCCGAGGAAGTCCACCGTGCCCGCCGGCAGCCGCCCGGCGGCGACCAGGCCTTTATCCACGTAAGTACGACCGCCCAACTGCAGGGTGCGTGGCGGCGCACCACTGGCCTCATGTGGGGCGGAGTATCCGCTGGCGGAGAGGGTGGCCAGCAGCATGGCGGTCGCGAGCATCGGTGGACTCCGGGCGGTCGATCAGAAGCGAAGGTCGATCGTACCGAACACCTGGCGCGGTGCCGAGGCATGGAACACATACAGCTTGCCGGCCGGGTCGCTGGGCGCGAACACGCTCGAATCCAGGTTGCTGGCGTAACGCTTGTTGGTCAGGTTGGTCACGTTGAACGACAGGCGCATGCCCTTGGCGAAACCGACCTGGCCGAAGTCATAGCCACCGGCCAGGTCGAACACGGTGAAGCCACCGAAGCCCTGGTCGTTGGTGTAGGTGTAGAAGCGCTCGCCGGTGTACTTGCCACGCAGGCTGGCAAACCAGCCGTTGTCACGCCAGGTGATTTCGGTGGCCAGCAGCTGCTTGGGCGTATCGGTCTGGATCTTGCCCTTGATCTGCTGCTCGACGCCGGCCTGCACGTAGTTGGAGGCATAGGTCGAACGGTTCAGCGAGGCCGAGGTGTACCAGCTGAAGTGCGCGTTCGGGGTCCACAGCACGGTCAGCTCGGCACCACGGCTGTCGACGCCGCCGACGTTGTAGAAGCGATTGCCGCAGGTCGGGCCGACCGGCTGCCGCGAGTCACAGGGGTTGTACTGCAGCAGGCGGTTGTCGAAGCGCACGCTGTAGGCCGCGACCGAGGCCTGCAGGGTATCGGTGACGAAGCGGTAGCCGGCTTCCAGAGAACGGGATTCCTCCGGCTTCAGGTTGCCCTGCGCATTCCAGGTCGCTTGGCTGACCGCTTGCGGACCGAGCTTGAAGCCGCCCTGGAACATGGCGATGTTCTCGGCATAGCTGGCGAAGACTTCATGGTGTTCGGCCAGGCGGAAGCTGGCGCCGATGCTGGGCAGGAAACTCTTGCTCGCCTTCAACGAACCGGTGGCGAACTGGTTGTTCGAGGTCGGCGAGATCGGCGTCTTCGCGTCGCCCGGCAGTGCCTGTGCATTGGAGGTGGCGTGCGGGCTCTTGGCGCCGAACTCCAGGGTCAGGCGGTCATCGAGCAGGTGCCAGGTGTCCTTCAGGAAGAACTGATGGGTCTTCCAGCGGGTGCGCTGTGCGAACACGCCGACATCGGAGGGCAGGGTGTTCATGCCGCTCAGGTCACGCGGGCCGTCCACGGCGGTCTGGTAGCGCTCGGCGCTGCTGGTGTTGCGCTCGTACCAGACGCCGCCTTCGATGCGGTGCGCGCCCAGCTCCCAGTCGAAGGACAGCGTGCCGCCGTCGCGGTCGATGGTGTAGATGGTATTGCGGAAGATGATCGGGATTTCCTGTGCGGTGCCCTTGTTCGACCAGGCGCCACTGTTCCAGTTGTGGCCTTCGCCGCGGTCATCATGGTGGTAGGCCAGCGCGCGCAGGCTGAAGCCATCGGCCAGGAAGAAGTCACCGGCCAGGTAGTACAGGTTGTCGTCGCGCAGGATCTGGCCGGCGGTGAAGGCACCATCGGCGTCCTTGTCGGGGCCGCTGCTGTCGCACTTCTTCGCATTGAAACTGGCCGTGTTGCAGTAGGCCTTGGCCACCGCCTTGTTCCAGTCCGGTGCGTAGCCGCCCCAGTCCCAGCCGAGACCGCGCGACATCTCGTCCTTGGACAGGTAGAAGTAGTCGGCCTGGGTGGTGCGTGAGGTATCGACGAAACCGGTGATCTGGCCACGTTCGAAGTTCCACACACCCTTGGCATTGAACTGCTTGGTAGTGGATTTATTGTAGGCGGTCTGGTCGTTCCACAGATCGGAGACGGCGTTCATGCCGGACACGTAGCCGGAGAGGCCGTTGTACTCGCCGCTGTCCACGCGCACGAAGGTGCGGCGGTTGGCATCGCTGCCGAAGGTCTGCACCACGCGGCCGCCGAGTTCCTGGGCCGGGCGGTCGGAGGTATAGGAAATCGTGCCGCCGAGGTTGCTGGTGGACGGCGTACCGAGGCTGCCGATACCCACCGCCAGTTCCGCACCGGCCATGTTCTCGCTGATCAGCGCACGGTTGATGGTCAGGCCGTTGTAGTTGTTGTACGCGCCATCGCCCAGCGGCACGCCGTCCAGCGTGTAACCGAGACGGGTGGAGTTGAAGCCGCGCAGGCTCAGCGTCATCGACTGCTCGTTCGTGCCCAGCGCATCGGCCGACTGCGCGTTGACGCCCGGCAGCAGGTTCAGGGTCTTCTGCAGGCTGGTGCCCGGCGGCAGGATGTCGAGGTTCTCGCGGGTGATGCGCTGCACCTGGCGGGCTTCACCGCTGCCGATCACAGAGACCGCATCGAGGGTGGTGGCGGAGGGCGTGCTGGAGGTCGGGGCAGCATCCTGCGCCCAGGCCGCAGGAGCGAGCGCGATCGACAGCGCAGCGGCCAACAAAGTCTTCGTCATGTTGCGGACACTCAGGCAGGCACGAGCCGCCGCGTCGGTGCGGAGCTCATGGAATTCAAAAGGGGAGACAGCCGATGCGACCGGCGGGCGCTGCAGGCGCCTTGGGTCAACGTGAAAATGGTGCGCTAGACAGATGACTGTCTGGTGACATGTTCAGGTGTTGTGAGGCGCTCTGCGGGGTGGGTAGTGCCGGCCGCTGGCCGGCAGCTACATGGACCCATCGGGCAATGTGCAGTTGCCGGCCAGCGGCCGGCACTACCAATCGGTGTTCAACGCGGCTTGCGCGTGCGCTTCGGCTTCGCGGTATCACCGCCGCTGGCGGTGCCGTCCTGCAGTGCCTGCAACCAGGACAAGGTGTCCACGTAGTCGATGAAATGGCGCAGGTAGCCGGGGCTGGTCGACTGCATCGTGTCCAGCATGCGCTGCACCAGTACCGCCGAGTTCAGCGGGCCGCCGTCGGCCGGGGCCTCGGTGCGCAATGAGCGACGCACCTGCAGTTGGCTGCGCAGTTCCGACCACTCGCGCTGCACCTGCTGCAGCATCGGCACCTGCGGGTAATGCGGCAGCGAGCGCGATCCCGCATCGAGGTCGCGCACCAGCGCACGCAGGCTGTCTTGTGCGGGTGGCTTACTTGGCATCCGGGGCCTTGGGCTTGGGAATCGGCGCGATTTCCACGCGCCGGTTGCGCGCGCGTCCATCTTCGCTCGCGTTGGAACTGACCGGCTGCTCGCTGCCGAATGCGGCGGCAAACACCGCATCGGCGGGCACGCCGTCGGCGATCAGGGTGCGGGTCACGGTCAGCGAACGCTGTGCGGACAGCTCCCAGTTGTCGGCGAAACGGCGGTTGCCTTCACGCACCGGCGCGTCATCGGTGAAGCCGCTGACCATCAGGATTTCTTCGCGGCTGCCCAGGTAGGCGGCCAAAGGCGCGGCCAGGCTGCGCAGCAGCTCCTGGCCTTCCGGCTGCAGCTGGTCGGAGTTCAGTGCGAACAGCACGCTGCCACTGATGCCGATGCGGCCATCGACCAGGGTTACACGGCCGGCCGCCAACGGGCCGGCCAGCGCCTGTTCCAGCGTCTGCAGGCGCTTGGCCTCAGCCTGGCGCTGCTTCACTTCCTGGTCCAGCCGCTGCGACAGCTCCAGCTGCACCGCGACCACTCCGACCAGGATCAGCACGAACGCGCCCAGCAGCACCGACATCAGGTCGCCGAAGGCGGCCCAGATCGGGGCGTGCGAGCCGCCGTCGACCTCCAGTTCGTCACTCATGCGCTGCCGGCCTTGCTGCGGCGAGCGGCCAGTTGCTGCAGTTCTTCCATCACCTGCTTCTGCGACAGCAGGCTGAGATCGACCACCTCGCGCGCCTGCGCCACGTAGTAGGCCAGCTGCTCGTCGCTGCGGGCCAGCGAGGCATCCAGTGCACCACCAATCTGTTCCAAGCGGCCGGACAGCTCGGTGGAAGCGCTTCCGAACTGCGCGACCGCTTCGCCGAACGTGCCGGCCAACTGGCCAACGTCACTGGCGCTGCCGCTGAGGGCTGCTGCAATGCCATCCAGCTTGCCGGTCTCGGCGGCGATATGGTCGGTGAAGCGGTTGCCGACGCGTTCCAGCAGCTCGGCCGAGCCGCCCACCAGTGCGTCCACCGCGGTGCGCTGTTCGTGCGAGGCGTGGTTGATCGCATCCAGCAGGGTCTGCACGGTGGCCAGCAGGCGGCCGCGCTCTTCCAGCATCGCGTTGTCGCGCACCAGGCTCTCGGAGAGCGTGCTGCGCAACTCGTTGATGACGTCGGCGGCGGCCTTCGGCGCGGCGGCGGCGGTCTGCAGCAGGGTGGAGACTTCCGCCAGCGTGGCGCTGGCTTGGGCGCGGCCGTTCTCGCCGATCTGCTGCGCGGTGGCCGCCAGCGTGTCGCAGACCTGCTGCTGCTGCGCGGCCAGTCGTTCGCCGTTGGCCTGCAGGCGCTGGGCCAGATCGGTGGAGACGTGCTGCAGGGCATCGCTCCAGCGCTGCAGGCGCTGTTCGTCACCGGCCTGCAATTGCGCCTGCAGGGTGGCGTGCGCCTGCTGCAGTTCGGCACTGACCGCATCCCAGCGCGCTTGGCGCTGCTGCTCGCGGCTGTCCAGGCTGGCCTGCAGTTCGGCGTGCGCGCTGGCGGCGGCGGCCTGTGCAGACTGCCATTGTTGCGAACGCTGCTGTTCGTGATCCTGCAGGAGCGCCTGGCTGGCTGCATGACGCTGGTCCAGTGCCTGCAGCAGTGCCTCGGCGCGCGCGTCCAGATGCTCGCTGGCGGCCAGCAGTGCCTGCTGCTGGCGTTCGACCAGCGCGGTATTCGTTGCCTGCTGCTGTTCGGCGGCGGCGCGCCAGGCGTCGGCATTGCTGCTGGCATCGGCCTGCAGGCGCTCGCCGATGCGTGTCACCAGCGCTTCGGCGTGCGCGCCCTGGCCATCGCTGAACGCCTGCAGGTGCTGGCGCAGATCGTTCACCAGCGCCTGCTGTGCCTGGGTCTGCTCGCTCACCACCTTGGCCCAGCTGGCTTCGGTGGCAACGCGGCTGCGCTCGAAACCGTCGCTGAGACCGGCCAGCTGCTGCTGCACCGCCTGCTCGACACGGGCATGCAGCGCCTGGCCATGCTGGGCCAGCCCGGCCAGGGTGGTCTCGGCCATCGGCTGCAGCGCGCCACCGATGGCGGCGGCGCTGGCTTCGGCACCTTCGCGCAGCGACTGTTGCAGCGACACGGCCAGGCGCTCCTGCAGGGCCTGGCTCTGGGTCAGGAACTCGGCCTGGCCGGCCAGCAGGCGTTCATTGGCGGCGGTGCTGTGCTGTTCAAACGTCTGGGTCATCGCCTGCAGGCGGTCGACCAGTGCCGGCAACGCAGCGGACTGCGCCTGCAGCAGGCGCAGCGATTCGGCGCGCTGCCAGGCCTGCGAGTACGGGTGCAGGTCACCGGCAATGGCGCGGTCCAGCTGCTGCACGGCCTGCAGGCGGTCACGACGCAGCAGGGCAGCCAGCAGGCCAAGCATGGCCGAACTGGCAACACCGGCGATCGAGGTGCCGAACGCCACCGCCAGGCCCTGCACCGGCGAGGCCAGCGAGCCACGGATGGCGGCCATGTCGGTCGCGCTCTGCAGCGCAAGGCCGGTGCCGCGCAGGGTATCCATCATGCCCAGCAGGGTGCCGAGCATGCCCAGCAGCACCAGCAGGCCGACCAGGTACGGGGTCAGCACCGGCGCAGGCAGGGCGGTGCGTTCGCCTTCCACGCGCAGGCGCACCGCGTTGCGCAGGCCCACCGGCACGCGCTCCAGCCACGGGGCCAGGCTTTCCTTCGCGCTGGACAGGTCGTTCAGCGCAGTGCGCAGGCCGTTGCTGGCCTGGCGGTAGCGGTACAGCTCGACGCCACCGGCGATGTAGCAGGCGGCGATGATCGCGGCCACCGCTGCCCCCAACGGATGCACCGAAACGTAGCCAATGCCGATCCAGCACACGGCCAGCAGGCCGACAAGGAAAACAACGACATGGAAAGCAGTTCTGGACATGGTGTTCCGGTCAGTGGGAGCGCAGGGCGTCTTGCAGCCCTTCGATCGGGTGGAAGCGCAGCTGCAGCTCGGCGAGCAGCAGGGTGCGCATGTCATGGCGGAAGGCTGCGCGCCAGCCGGGCTGGCCGTGCACGCATTCAAAACGGGCGCCGAGCACCGCCGGCGCAGTGGCCAGCAGGCTGTGCTCGCGCGGGGTGAGGGTCTGTTCCATCACCGCATCGACCTCTGCCAGCCGTGCCAGCTCGGGAGAAACCTGTACCAGCTGGTCGCGCAGGCGGCCGCGCAGGCGCCCGGTGGCGGTCTGGATGGCCTGCTGCAGCACCCGGTAGCGCTGGCGCAGCGAGGCGAAGTTGGGTGCGGTGGCGGCTTCGGCCAGGTCGAGCAGGCGCTCGGCCTCGGCATCCTCGCGGATCGAGGCCAGCAGGCTGGCGTGCGCGTGGGCGCAGTCGGCCAGTACGTCCTCGGCCGCTTCGGCGGCCTCACCCGGCTCGGGCAGGCGTCCGCCGAGCGCCCCGGACAGGGCCACGGCACGGCTCCAGTCCACCCACTGGCCGAGGCGATCGGTCAGGGCGGGACTGCTGGCCGGCATCGCGCCGTCGCTGAGACGGGCGAGCAGTCGGAGGAAGTCCGGTCCACCCAGGACCGGCTGCGCTGCGTTCGCCATCAAGGGGTTGGGGGCCAAAAACCGTTGATTTTACAACCAGATGACCCAGGCTGGATGAAGGCGGGGCAGGGGGAGGGGACCCGCAGGCGCGACAAGGCTTAGAATGACCGGCTGCACCCACCCGTTCGACCCTGGAGTTCCCCAATGACTGTTGCGCAGTTCTATCCGATCGGCACCCCCGGACAGCCCTGGGGCGACGCCGAACGCGCACAGTGGCGGGCCCGCCAGCAGCGCCAGCGCAGCTACCACGACGACGTGGTGGCCGCCCTTGAGCGCCTGGATGACAGCGTCTTCGATGTGATCCAGTACGGCCAGCTGGACTACGCCCCGGACCACTATCCGCTGTTCGCGGTGGTCAACCACGACTGGAACCCGGCACTGCCGACCGCGCTGATCACCGGCGGCGTGCATGGCTACGAGACCAGCGGCGTGCATGGCGCCCTGCAGTTCCTGGAACAGCAGGCCGAGCGTTACCTGGGCCGGCTGAACCTGATCGTGGCGCCGTGCGTCAGCCCGTGGGGCTACGAGCGCATCCAGCGCTGGAACCCGGATGCGATCGATCCCAACCGCAGCTTCCGTGACGGTGGCCAGATCGAAGAGGCCGCCGCGCTGATGCGCTGGGTGGCCGAGCGCAAGCCGAACCTTTTGGTGCACCTGGACCTGCACGAGACCACCGACAGCGACCTGCAGGAGTTCGATCCGGCCCGCTGCGCCCGCGACGGCAAGCCGTTCGAGCGCGACACCATTCCGGACGGCTTCTACGTGATCGGCAACAGCGAAGATCCGCAGGCCGAGTTCCAGAAGGCGCTGATCGCCGCGGTTGCGCCGGTCACCCACATCGCCCCGGCCGATGCCGAAGGCAACCTGGTGGGCCTGCCGCTGCAGTCGCCGGGCGTGGTCTGGGGCGAGTCGCGCTCGATCGGCGCCTGCGCCGGCTTCACCGATGCGCGCTTTGCCACCACCACCGAGGTCTACCCGGACAGCCCGCGTACCAACCCGCAGGAATGCAACGACGCCCAGGTGGCGGCGGTGTGTGCGGGCCTGGATTTTGCCCTGGCCACGCAGTAAGACATCCGCCCAGGGGCGCGCCGGGTCATGCCCGGCGGGTCAGGCGTGACCTAGCCCAGCAGGATCACGCCCCACACCGTGCCGACCATCAGCAGCGCGGTGGTCTGGGCAGCGCTGCCCATGTCCTTGGCGTTCTTGGACAGTGGGTGGTGGTCAAGCGAGATGCGGTCGACCACGGCTTCGATGGCCGAGTTGAGCAGCTCCACCAGCAGGCTGATGAAGCAGACGGCCAGCACCACGGCCCGTTCGATCGTGCTGATGTCCAGCACGAACGCTGCGACCATCAGCAACGCGTGCAGCAGCAACAACTGCCGGAAGGCCGCCTCGCCCCGGAAGGTGGCGATGAAACCGTCGCGCGAATGGATCAGCGTGTGGAAGATGCGGCGAAGGCCGGTCTTGCCATGCGGGTACTTGCCGCTGTCCCTGGGGTGAGGTGGCTGCATACCGGTCCTGCCATGAATTGACCTCGCGACAGGATGTGCAGACGGGCGTCGGGAAAGCGTCGGACCCTCGTTAGCATTGCGCTCAACCGGCGTAGTACTGCGAAGGGCCGAGTCACCTAGCTACGCAGGAATAGCCGGGCGCGGCCGCCGGCGATTCACTCCGCCGGGCTGCGTGAATCGCGGATCGAATAGACCACCGAGAAGATCTTCCAGCCCTGTTCGGTGCGGATCAGCTGCCACATCTCCTTGCCCCAGTTGGTCTTCACCCCATCGTCGTGGAAGCTGTAGTCAAACGACACCGAAGCCACGTCGCCATCGGTCTCGATCTTCGTGTTGGAGAATTTTTCCTCCCTCGGCTTCGGCGAGGCCACGACTCCATCGATCAGCGCGATGAAATTATTGGCGGGAATCTTCCGAGCCTTGATCGCATCGGGCTTGGCCTTGCGGATGTCCTGCAGGCGCACATCCTCCGAAACGTACTGCCAGCCGATGTCTTCCGCCTTGTCCGAAAAGAACAGGCCCATATAGGTCGGCTTGTCCTTGTTGATCAGCGAGGTACGGAAGGACTCGACCACCTGTTCGATGGCCTTGATGTCGGCGGCTGCGTTCTGCGCGGCGTGGGCCGGCAACACAGCTGAAAGCAGGAGGGCGAGGGCAGTGGCGGATGTTGCTTTGCTGGGCATGTCCGGATCCTGAGGTTGGAGGGTTCAGCGCCGCGTCTTGCCGGTTGAGAGCCGTCCCGTCATCAGATGTCGCCCTCCATCGGAAGGCAGGCGAGTGCTTCCGGTGCTGCATCTCCAAAATGGTGTTCGCGATGAAGCAGTGCCCAACCATGCGCCTCCAGGGTGGATGCCCGCAGCTGGAATCTGTGGGGGGAGACGGCAACCTTGAGAAACTGAATGTGTCCGCCATCCTGCTCATCGCAGAGCCTCCTGATTTCAGGGAGGAGATGGGCCTTGAAATTCGCTCCCAGATGAATGGATTTGATCGCAGACAGATCGAAATCAACGACATGCACGTTGTCCTGGACCTTGCGCGTGAGGTTGAGAGTCCGGATCAGACGCCACTCACGTTCATAGCTCCAATGCGGCGATTTGGTGGAGAGAACCTTGATGATCGTGTCCGGGTCCGGGCGCCCGCAAACCTTGTCTTCTCTGTAATCGACCTTGACCAGATCCGAGTAGGTGGATCCGCCCGTTGAACCCGGTCTGAGATCGGTGTGGGTCCAGTCAAGCTCGATGGCCGCGCCGCGGTGCTCATCCCCGTAGTGCGACCACATCAGAAGATTCAGCGGGTCCTCCGAAAGCGAAACGACCCCAAGGCTGTTCCTGAAGTCGCGATACCGAAGAAGTTCATCGGACATACGCTCGGCCTCCGTCGCCTGCATGTGCACGTCCAGTTCGGCATCTTCCATCGCTGGATTGCACTCTCTCCAGTACGCTCGGAAGTCCCGCATGACCTCCTTCCTGTCCAATGTCAGATGGCACTCATAGGGATCATTGAGTAGCGGGGGTTGGGTGAATCGAAGCGAGGGATTCTTCAGAATCGAAACAAGTCGCTCTGCACCCACAAATTTGTAGAGCGGAGGCACCGGAATGCCGTGCTGGATGGAGGCTTCTTCCATGATCGAGTGGATTCCTGTTTGCACGAGAAGAGAAGTATGCGCCCTGCATATGTGCGCTGCAGCAGTGTAGTACCCCGATGCTCAAGGTGTTCCGGGGCGTGGCAGCGGTCGTGTTGCGGTCCAGCTCGCGCACTGGTCGCAGTCGGCCAGCGCCGGCCAGGTCCGTACCATTCCGCCATCAGACGCCAAAGCGTGATGCACGACACGGGTTGACGTTCCCATCCGCCAAGCGCAGGCTGCCCGAGCACGTTTCCTAACCAGAAGGAGACTTATGACCGCTACCGCTTCCCTGCACCCGGCGCCCGACACCACGGGCCGTTCCCGCCTCTGGAGTGTGTTCTGGCTGCAGGGCGTCATCCCCAGCAACATTCTGTGGGCCGTGGCTCTCTGGGCCCTGGCCAACGGGCGCACGCCGCTGCTGCTGGGGGTGTTTGCCGCCCTGCTGCTCTATACCGGCTGGATCATTCCGGCGGTCTGGCGGGCGGCGCCCAGCGCACACAATCCCAACCTGGGCGTGGCCGCGCGCGGGCTGACCGTGGCCTGGGGCCTGAACACCGTGCTGGTGATCTTCTTCCTGACCCTGCAGCTGGTGGGTCAATAGAACTGAACAGGCTCGCCGCCCCGGTCGAAGGCGGCGAAGCGGCCGATCTGACCGTCATGGATGGCATTGACCATCAGTTTCAGCGGGCGCGCGGCCTCATCGCTGTTGGGGGCGAACCCGGCGCGGCCGTCCAGCGCGGCCACGAACACCAGGTCCCAGTCGATGCCGGTGGTGGTCGATTCAGCCGCCAGCGCCTGGAAGCTGGGCACTTCGGCGGGCAGCTTGTCCACGCACAGCACCGGCGACAGGGTGCCGCCCTCGCGGCGGTCATGCCGGTCGCGCTGGTCGTCGGTGGGCGATTCGGGCAGCTCGGCGCGCACGAATACGAACAGCAAGCGTTGCGGTTCAGCCTGCTGGCCTGCGGCGTGCAGCAGCTGCTGGAAATCGTTCATCATCATGAGGGTTGTCACACGCCCGCTGCACGGAAAGCCGCATGCTGCCACAACGCCTGCCGCGCGGGGCCGAAGACGATTGATTTAAGTCATGCCCATGGAACTGATGGCCGCGTACTCTGGCAATCGTTCCAGCAGACGAGGGTTTCCGGGCCGTTCCGGGCACAGGCAAGACGGTGGAGCAACAAGGTGGACCAGCCATGAGCCAACTCACCGACGGTTTCGGACGCAGCTTTCCGTACCTGCGCCTGTCGTTGACCGAAGCCTGCAACTTCCGTTGCAGCTATTGCCTGCCCGATGGTTACCAGGCCGATGGCCGCCCGCGCTTCCTGCAGGTGGATGAAATCGCGCGGCTGGTACGCGCGTTCGCCGCGCTGGGCATGAGCAAGATTCGCCTGACTGGCGGCGAGCCCAGCCTGCGCAAGGACCTGGACGAGATCATCGCCACCGTGGCGGCGGTGCCGGGTATCCGCAAGGTGGCCATCACCACCAACGGCACGCTGCTGCCGCGGCGCCTGCCGGGTTGGCACCGGGCGGGGTTGACCGCGCTGAACGTAAGCATGGACAGCCTGCAGCGCGAGCGCTTCAGGACCATTACCGGGCACGACCGCCTGCCGGAGATCGAGCAGGGCGTGGCCCTGGCGCAGGCACTGGGCCTGCCGGCGATCAAGCTCAATGCGGTGCTGCTGCGCGGCCTCAACGACGACGAGCTGCCGCAGTGGATGGACTACCTGCGCGACCGCCCCTTCAGCGTGCGCTTCATCGAACTGATGCGCACCGGCGACAACGAAGCCTATTTCCAGCGCCACCACCTGCGTGCCGACGTGGTGATCGAGCAGCTGCTGGCCGCTGGCTGGCACGAGCGCCCGCGTGCGGCCGATGCCGGTCCGGCGCGCGAGTTCGGCCACCCCGACCATCGCGGCAGCATCGGCATCATCGCGCCGTATTCGCGTGACTTCTGCAAGGGCTGCAACCGCCTTCGGGTGACCGCCAAGGGCGACCTGCGGCTGTGCCTGTTCGGCGAGTTCGGGGTGCCGCTGCGGCCGCTGCTGCAGAGCGACGATGACCATGACGCGCTGCTGGCGCGCATCACCACCCAGCTTGGCCTGAAAGCGGCCGGGCATGGCCTGCACCAGGGCCAGACCGGGCTCACCCCGCACCTGGCCTCCATCGGAGGATGAGCAACACGATGAGTGGGGAATTGAATGCGGCCTTCCACATGGCCGATGTCCGCGACAAGCGCATCACCCGCCGCCGCGCGGTGGCGGTGGGCGAACTGCATGCCGGCCCGGTGGCGTATCCGCTGATTGTCGAGCGCCGCCTGCCCAAGGGCGATGCGCTGGTGATGGCCGAGATTGCCGGCCTGCAGGGCGCCAAGATGGCCTCGATGCTGATGCCGCTGTGCCACCCGTTGCCGCTGGAGCTGGTGCAGGTGTTCTGCGCGCCGGTACCGGAACGGCAGGCGATCCGCGTGTGGTGCGAGTGCGCCAGCGAGGCGCGCACCGGCGTGGAGATGGAGGCACTGGCCGGCGTCAACGCGGCGCTGCTGACCCTGTACGACCTGAGCAAGCCGGTGGAACCGGCGCTGCGCATCGAAGGCATCCGCCTGTTGTTCAAGGAAGGCGGCAAGCGCGGTGTATGGCTGCATCCCGATGGCATGGACGAGGCCGAGCGCGCGCGCTTCAAGCCGCGTGCACCGAAGGGCCTGGAGGGCGCGGCCTGCGCGGTGATCACGTTGAGCGACCGTGCCAGCGAAGGCCGCTACGAAGATGTGTCAGGCCCGACGTTGGTGGCCGGTTTGAAGAAGCTGGGTGGCGAGGTGCTGGCCGCTGAAGTGCTGCCCGATGGCATCGAGCCGTTGGCCGGCCGGCTGCAGGCATTGGCCGCCGAGGGCGTGCGCCTGTGCCTGTGCACCGGCGGTACCGGCTTGGGACCGCGTGACCTGACCCCGGAGGCGCTGCGCTCCTTGAATGCGCGGCCGGTGCATGGCCTGGCACAGATGGTGCGGGCGCTGAGCGCGCAGCACACGCCGATGGCCTGGCTGAGCCGTGCCGAAGTAGTGCAGCTGGGCGGCATGCTGGTGTTCGCGCTGCCGGGCAGCCCGAAGGCGGCGGCACAGTGCCTGGACATCCTGGCGCCGGTGCTGGGCCACGCGCTGGCGATGGTCGACGGTGGTGGCCACTGATGATTGCCTATAGCGAAGCCCTGCAGCACCTGCTGGATGCGGCCACGCCGCTGCCGACCGAGCGCCTGCCGCTGCATGAGGCCGGCGGCCGCACTCTGGCCAGTGACGTCATCAGTGAGCAGTCGCTGCCGCCGTTCGACAATTCTGCGATGGACGGCTTTGCGCTGCGTGCCAACGGTGCTGCGTTCGATAGCGGTACCGAATTCACGGTGCAGGGCTGGCAGGCCGCCGGCGATGCCGGTGCCGAGGGCGGCGAGGGTGCCTGGGAAATCATGACCGGCGCACGCATGCCGTCCGGACTGGATACCGTGGTGCCGGTCGAGAATGTGGAGATCCTCGCCAGCGAGGACGGCCGTCCGACCCGCATTGCGTTGAAGGGCGCGGTGAAGCCGGGCCAGCACGTGCGCCTGCGTGGCCAGGACGTGAGCGACGGCGAGCGCGTGCTGCAGGCCGGGCAGGTGCTGGATATCAACGCCCGCACCCTGCTGCACGCCATCGGCGTGGGCGAAGTGGCGGTGATGGCACGACCGAAGGCCGCTGTGATCGCCACCGGCAAGGAGCTGGTGACCGAGGCGGCGCAGGCGCTGGAATCGGGCCAGATCCGTGACAGCAACCGGCCGTATCTGGTGGGTCGCCTGCAGGCGGCCGGTGCCGAGGTGGTCTGGCAGGGCACGGTGGGCGATGACGTGACCGCGTTCAATGCGGTGCTGGATCAAGCGCTGGCTGCGGGTGCACAACTGCTGATCAGTACCGGCGCGGTGTCGGCCGGCCGCTACGATTTCGTTCCCGATGCGCTGCGTGGCCGCGGTGCGCGCATCGTGTTCCACAAGGTGGCGATCCGCCCGGGCAAACCGCTGCTGTTTGCGGTGCTGCCCAATGGTGCGCTGTACTTCGGCCTGCCCGGCAACCCGGTTTCGGCCGCCGTCGGCCAGCGCTTCTTCGTGGAGCCGGTGCTGCGCCGCCTGCTGGGGCTGGCGCCGGAAACCGTGTTGCAGCTGCCGTTGCAGGCCGACGTGCGCAAGCCGCCAGGCCTGCGCTTCCACGCGCGTGCGCGGGTGGAAATGGACGGGCAGGGGCGCCTGAGTGCGCGCGTGCTGTCCGGGCAGGAATCGTTCCGTTTGATGTCGATGCTGCAGGCCAACGCCTGGGTGGTGCTGGAGGCCGAGGGAGACCTGGCCAACGCGGGCACCTACGTGCGCGTGCAGGGCTGGGGTCACCACGAACCGGTGCAGCTGGTGAGCCAGGAGTGATGATGAAACAGGTGAATCTGCAGTTGTTCGGTGCCTTTTCCGATCTGGATGCCAGCCGCGAAATCGCGCTCGACGTGGCCGGTGGCACTGTGGCCGATCTGCGCCAGGCACTGCGCGAGCTGTTGCCGGTGCGTTGGCCGGGTTTCCGCGCGGGCCTGCTGGATTACTCGGCATTCGCCGACCAGCAACGCGTGCTGCGCGACCACGAGGCGCTGCCCGACGATGGCCGGGTGGCGATCCTGCCGCCGGTAAGCGGGGGCTGAGCCGTGAGCGAGAAGATCATCGCGAAGGTGGTGGACCGCGCGCAGGCGGCGATCGATCCGGCCGAGGGTATCGCCGCAGTATCCGATCCGGGCTTCGGCGGCATCGATGTGTTCATCGGCAAGGTGCGCGACGTCAATATCGGCCGGCCGGTGACCGGGATCACCTACGACCTGTTCGAGCCGCTGGTACTGAACGAATTCAAGCGCCTGGCCGCGGACGTGGAGGCTGCGTTCGGGCCGAAGCTGAAGCTGTATGTGGCCCATGCCAAGGGTCGCCTGGGTATCGGCGACGTGGCGGTGGTGGTGGCTGCCGGCAGCCCGCACCGTGACGAGGCCTTCCGTGCCTGCCGGCAGCTGATCGAAGCGGTCAAGCACCAGTGCCCGATCTGGAAGCAGGAGCACTACGAGGACGGCGACAGCGAGTGGAGCGAGGGGTGCAGTCTCTGCCATGCGGACAGCGAGCCCGCACATGCCCATGACCACGCGCACGACCACCACCACCATTGACGGCATCGTGCTGGCCGGCGGCCTGTCCAGCCGCATGGGCCGCGACAAGGCGTTGCTGCCGTGGCAGGGGCGCACGCTGCTGGAGCACATGCGCGGCCTGTTGTTGCAGGCTGGTGCCAAGCGGGTCTGGGTAAGCGGCGACTATCCGGCCTTCGGCGGCATCCCCGACCAGGTGGCGCGCTGTGGCCCGCTGGGCGGGCTCTACAGCGTGGCTACGCACATGCCCGATGGCCCGGCCTGGGTGGTGCCGGTGGATACGCCGCTGCTGCCCCCGCGCCTGTTACAGCAATTGCGTGACGGCCATCACGCTCCGTGCACGATCTTTACGGGCCACCCCCTGCCCATGTTGCTGAATATGGACGATGCTTGCCGGGCCGCGCTGGCATCGATGCTGGATGACCCCGACGGCCCGCGCTCGCTGCAGGCGCTGCAGCGCCGCCTGGGCGTGAACACCGTCGCCCTGGCCCCGGTTGACGAGGCCGGACTGGTCAACTGCAATACCCCCGAACAATGGGAGGATGTTGCGTCATGAAAGTGCAGTTGCAGGACCAGTCGGTACGGCTTCGCCTGGACGAGGCCGAGCTGGCGCGCCTGCTGGCCGGTGAATCGGTCGAGAACATGACCCGCTTTGGCGGCATCGAAGGCTGGGGCATGGCGGTCTCGCTGCATGCTGGCGAGCAGCCCGTGCTGCTGGACGGCGGCACCTTCTGCCGCCTGGTCCTGCCGCGCATTGCGGTCGAAGCACTGGCGGCACGCCTGCCGTGCCGTGATGGCCTGCCATTCGACATCGCCCTGGAAGATGGCAGCCAGCTTCAACTCCAGTTCGATGTCGATGTGCGCGACAGCGTGCGCCAGCGCGGGGTAACCCGCCGCAGCGCGGCTTCATCGGTTTGACATTTGTCAGGGGCAGGGTGGAAACCCGTTCCTGATTGATCCAGATCAACCCCGTCGTCCGTGCTGCACGGCCTAATGGCTGCATGACGACGGGTCACAACTTGAAACGCAGTACCCACGTCATTCCACAGCCTTGGAGCCATGTATGACCGTCGGTAGCGATCCTGTTGTCCGCAGCACCTCCCGTCCGGGTCGCGTCATCAGCGACTGGACGCCGGAAGATCCCGGTTACTGGGAGCGCACCGGCAAGCGGGTCGCCACCCGCAACCTGGTCATCTCGATTCCCTCGCTGCTGCTGGCCTTTTCGGTCTGGGTGCTGTTCTCGGCGGTGTCGATCAGCCTGCCGAAGATTGGTTTCAACTTCAGCACTGACCAGCTGTTCTGGCTGGTGGCACTGCCCAGCCTGTCCGGCGCGACCCTGCGCATCTTCTATTCGTTCGTGATTCCGATCTTCGGTGGCCGCCGCTGGACGGCGCTGTCCACCGCCTCGCTGCTGGCGCCGACGATCTGGCTGGGCTTCGCGGTGCAGGATCCGGCCACTCCGTACTGGGTGTTCGTGGTCATCGCCATCCTGTGCGGATTTGGCGGTGCGAACTTCTCGTCGTCGATGTCCAACATCTCCTTCTTCTATCCCAAGCAGAAGCAGGGCCTGGCGCTGGGCCTGAACGCCGGCCTGGGCAATGTGGGTGTGTCGGTGGCGCAGGCGGTGATTCCGCTGGTGATCACCGTGGGTGTGTTCGGTGCGCTGGGTGGTGCGCCGCAGCCCACGGTGGAGGGCGGGGCGTCGCTGTTCGTACAGAACGCCGGTTTCATCTGGGTGCCGGCGATCGCGATCTGTGCGGTTGCGGCCTGGTTCGGCATGAACGACCTGACCAGTGCACGCTCGTCGTTCTCCGAGCAGGCGGTGATCTTCCGCCGCAAGCACAACTGGCTGATGTGCTGGCTGTACATCGGCACCTTCGGTTCCTACATCGGCTTCTCGGCCGGCTTCCCGATGCTGGTGAAGAGCCAGTTCCCGGAGGTGAATCCGCTGGCCTACGCCTTCATCGGCCCACTGCTGGGTGCGTTGATGCGCTCGGTGGGCGGCAGCCTGGCCGACCGCTGGGGTGGCGCGCGCCTGACCTTCTGGGTGTTCGCGCTGATGATCGCCGCCGTGTTCGGGGTGCTGCACTTCCTGCCCAGCCACGGCCAGGGCGGCAACTTCCATGGCTTCCTGCTCAGCTTCATGGCGCTGTTCGTGCTCAGTGGCATCGGCAACGGCACCACCTTCCGCATGATCCCGGTGATCTTCCGCACCCTGCACGAGCGCTGGTCGGCCAACGACAGCGCCGAAGGCAAGGCGGCGGCCGCGCACCAGGCCAGCATCGAGTCGGCCGCGGTGGTCGGCTTCTCCGGTGCGATCGGCGCCTATGGTGGCTTCTTCATCCCCAAGAGCTACGGCTCGTCCATCACCTTGACCGGCAGCCCCGACATGGCGCTGTACGGATTCGTTGTTTTCTACATCACCTGCCTGGCCGTGACCTGGTGGTGGTACTACCGGCGCGGTGCCGAGACACCCTGCTGACAACTTGAAAACGCACCGCAGCCAATGAACACCACAGCCACGTTGCAGATGTCCGCAAAGGGAGACCCCCGATGAGTTATTTCCTTGATCGCTTGCAGTTCTTCAAGCGTGACCCCCAGTCTTTTGCCGATGGCCATGGATTTGCCAAGAGCGAGGGCCGCGACTGGGAAAACAGTTACCGCGCCCGCTGGCAGTACGACAAGGTCGTGCGCTCCACCCACGGCGTCAACTGCACCGGCTCGTGCAGCTGGAAGATCTACGTCAAGAACGGCCTGGTCACCTGGGAAACCCAGCAGACCGACTACCCGCGTACCCGCCCGGACCTGCCCAACCATGAACCGCGTGGCTGCCCGCGTGGCGCCAGCTATTCCTGGTACCTGTACAGCGCCAACCGGCTGAAGTACCCGCTGATCCGCGGCACGCTGCTGCGCCTGTGGCGCGAAGCGCGCAAGAGCAAGGACCCGGTCGATGCCTGGGCCAGCATTGTCGAGGACAAGGAAAAGACGCGTTCGTACAAGAGCCGCCGCGGCATGGGCGGCTTCGTGCGCCTGCAGTGGGAAGAGGCCAACGAGATCATTGCGGCCTCCAACCTGTACACGGTGAAGCAGTACGGCCCGGACCGCGTGGTCGGCTTCTCGCCGATTCCGGCGATGTCGATGGTGTCCTACGCGGCCGGCGCACGCTACCTGTCGTTGCTGGGCGGCGCCTGCCTGTCCTTCTACGACTGGTACTGCGATCTGCCGCCGGCCTCGCCGCAGATCTGGGGCGAGCAGACCGACGTGCCCGAATCGGCGGACTGGTACAACAGCCGCTACATCATCGCCTGGGGCTCGAACGTGCCGCAGACGCGCACGCCCGACGCGCATTTCTTCACCGAGGCGCGCTACAACGGCACCAAGACGGTGGCGATCTGCCCGGACTATTCCGAGCTGGCCAAGCTGACCGACCACTGGCTGCACCCCAAGCAGGGCACCGACGCGGCGCTGGCCTTTGCGTTCGGCCACGTGATCCTGCGCGAGTTCCATGTCGATTCGCCTTCGCAGTACTTCCAGGACTACTGCCGCCAGTACTCGGACATGCCGATGCTGGTGCGCCTGGAGCGTCGCGATGATGGCCGGCTGGTCCCGGGCCGCTTCCTGCGCGCCAGTGAACTCGGCGGGCTGGGCGAAGCGAACAACCCCGACTGGAAGACCCTGGCCTATGACGAAAGCAGTGGCCAGATCGTGGTGCCGAACGGCTCGATCGGCTTCCGCTGGGGTGAAAAGGGCAAGTGGAACATCGAGGAGAAGGCCAGCAACGGCGCCGATACGCGCCTGCGCCTGAGCCTGGCCGAGGGCCATGAAGGCATCGAAGCGGTCAGCTTCCCGTACTTCGGTGGCATCGAGACCGACGGCTGGACCGCGGCGCCGGCCGACGAGGTACTTGAGCGCAACATCCCGGTGCGTCGCCTGGCCCTGGCCGACGGCGGCGACACCCTGGTGGCCACGGTCTACGACCTGCTGCTGGCCCAGTACGGCGTGGACCGTGGCTTCGGCGGCGGCAACGTGGCGCGCAGTTTCGACGACATGGTGCCGGGTACCCCGGCCTGGCAGGAGCGTATCACCGGCGTGTCGCGTGCGGAAGTGATCGAGATCGCCCGCGAATTCGCGCGTACCGCCGACAAGACCCATGGCCGCTCGATGATCATCGTCGGCGCCGGCATGAACCACTGGTTCCACAACGACATGAACTACCGCGGCCTGATCAACATGCTGATCATGTGCGGCTGCGTGGGCCAGACCGGTGGCGGCTGGGCGCATTACGTGGGCCAGGAAAAGCTGCGCCCGCAGACCGGCTGGCAGCCGCTGGCGTTCGGCCTGGACTGGAGCCGCCCACCGCGGCACATGAACGGCACCTCGTACTTCTACTTCAACACCGGGCAGTGGCGTTACGAGAAGCTGCAGGTGGACGAGCTGCTCTCGCCGCTGGCCGATGCCAGCAAGTACAGCGGCAGCCTGGCCGATCTGAACCTGCGCGCCGTGCGCATGGGCTGGTTGCCGTGCGCGCCGCAGCTGGACCGCAATCCGCTGCAGCTGGTGCGCGAGGCGGAAGCGGCCGGCGTGGCCCCGGCCGACTATGCGCTGGGCAAGTTCAAGGATGGCTCGCTGGACTTCGCCTTCGCCGACCCGGATGCGCAGCAGAACCATCCGCGCATGATGTTCATCTGGCGCTCGAACCTGCTCGGTTCTTCGGGCAAGGGCCACGAGTACATGCTGCGGCATCTGCTCGGCACGCGCCATGGCCTGCAGGGCAAGGACCTGGGCGAGATGGGCGCGATCAAGCCGGAGGAAGTGAAGTGGCGTGACGAGGCACCCGAAGGCAAGCTGGACCTGCTGGTCACGCTCGACTTCCGCATGTGCACCACGGCGCTGTACTCGGACATCGTGCTGCCGACCGCAACCTGGTACGAGAAGGACGATCTCAATACCTCGGACATGCACCCGTTCATCCATCCGCTGTCCAAGGCGGTGGATCCGGCGTGGGAATCGCGCAGTGACTGGGAGATCTTCAAGGAGGTCGCCCGCACCGTGAGCGAGATGGCGCCGGGCGTGCTGGGCGTGGAAAAGGACCTGGTGCTGGTGCCGACCCTGCATGACACGCCCAATGAACTGGGCATGCCGTTCGGCGTGGCCGACTGGAAGAAGGGCGAGTGCGAGGCCATCCCGGGCCAGACCATGCCGTCGATGACGGTGGTGGAGCGCGACTACCCGAACCTGTACCGCAAGTTCACCTCGCTGGGCCCGCTGCTGGACAAGCTGGGCAACGGCGGCAAGGGCATGAGCTGGGACACCAGGCACGAGGTCGAATTCCTCGGCAAGCTCAACCATACCGTGCACGACGAGGGTGTCAGCCACGGCCGCCCGGCCATCTCGACCGCGATCGACGCGGCCGAAGTGATCCTGCACCTGGCGCCGGAAACCAATGGCCACGTGGCAGTGAAGGCCTGGGAGTCGCTGGGTACCTTCACCGGCCGTGAGCATACCCACCTGGCGGTGGGCAAGGAGCACGAGGCGATCCGCTTCCGTGACATCCAGGCGCAGCCGCGCAAGATCATCTCCTCGCCGATCTGGTCGGGGCTGGAAGACGACAACGTCAGCTACAACGCCGGCTATACCAACGTGCACGAGCTGATTCCGTGGCGCACGGTGACCGGTCGCCAGCAGTTCTACCAGGACCACGAGTGGATGATCGACTTCGGCGAAGCCTTCATGGGCTACCGGCCGCCGGTCAACACGCGCACGGTGGAGCCGCTGCTGAACCGGCGCCCGAACGGCAACAAGGAGATCGTGCTGAACTGGATCACCCCGCACCAGAAGTGGGGCATCCACAGCACCTACAGCGACAACCTGATCATGCAGACGCTGTCGCGCGGTGGCCCGATCGTGTGGTTGAGCGAGGATGACGCGCGCAGCGCCGGCATCGTCGACAACGACTGGATCGAACTGTTCAACGTCAACGGTGCGATCGCCGCGCGTGCGGTGGTCAGCCAGCGCGTGATGCCGGGCATGGCGATGATGTACCACGCCCAGGAACGCATCATCAATGTGCCGGGTTCGGAGATTTCCGGTACCCGCGGCGGCATCCACAACTCGGTGACCCGCATCGTGCTCAAGCCGACCCACATGATTGGTGGCTACGCGCAGCTGGCCTATGGCTTCAACTACTACGGTACCTGCGGTACCAACCGCGACGAGTTCGTGATCGTACGCAAGATGGACAAGATCGATTGGTTGGACGATGAGCAGCCCGCTGGTGCTTCAGCATCGGCCAGCAAGGAGGTGGTGTGATGAAGGTCCGTGCACAGATCGCGATGGTGCTGAACCTGGACAAGTGCATCGGCTGCCATACCTGCTCGATCACCTGCAAGAACGTCTGGACCTCGCGCGAGGGCGTCGAGTACGCCTGGTTCAACAACGTGGAAACCAAGCCGGGCATCGGCTACCCGAAGGAATGGGAGAACCAGGACAAGTGGAACGGCGGCTGGGTGCGCACCCGCGCCGGCAAGCTGGTGCCGCGTGCCGGCGGCCGTTGGCGGATGCTGGCCAAGATTTTCGCCAACCCGGACCTGCCGCAGATCGACGACTACTACGAGCCGTTCGACTTCGACTACCAGAACCTGCACACCGCCAAGGACAGCCAGCACCAGCCCACCGCGCGGCCACGCTCGCTGATCAGCGGCGAACGCATGCAGAAGATCGAGTGGGGCCCGAACTGGGAGGAAATCCTCGGTTCGGAGTTCAGCAAGCGCTCGCGTGACTACAACTTCGACCAGGTGCAGAAGGAAATCTACGGCGCCTTCGAGAAGACCTTCATGATGTACCTGCCGCGCCTGTGCGAGCACTGCCTGAACCCGGCGTGCGTATCGGCGTGCCCGTCTGGCGCGATCTACAAGCGCGAGGAAGACGGCATCGTGCTGATCGACCAGGACAAGTGCCGTGGCTGGCGCATGTGCGTGTCGGCCTGTCCGTACAAGAAGATCTATTACAACTGGAAGAGCGGCAAGTCGGAGAAGTGCATCTTCTGCTACCCGCGCATCGAGATGGGCGAGCCGACCGTGTGCTCGGAGACCTGCGTGGGTCGCATCCGCTACCTGGGCGTGATGCTGTACGACGCCGACCGCATTGCCGAGGCTGCCTCGGTGGCGGCCGAGAAGGACCTGTACCAGGCCCACCTGGACATCTTCCTGGACCCGAACGATCCGGCGGTGATCGCTGCCGCGCGCAAGGAGGGCATCCCGGACAGCTGGCTGGACGCGGCCAAGCAGTCGCCGGTCTACAAGCTGGCCATCGACTGGAAGCTGGCGCTGCCGCTGCACCCGGAGTACCGCACGCTGCCGATGGTCTGGTACGTGCCGCCGCTTTCGCCGATCCAGTCGGCGGCCGAGCGTGGCCGGGTGGGAATGAGCGGCGAACTGCCGGACGTGGCCTCGCTGCGTATCCCGATGCGTTACCTGGCGAACCTGCTGACCGCCGGTGACGAAGCGCCGGTGGTGCGCGCGCTGGAGCGGCTGATGGCGATGCGTGCCTGGCGCCGGGCCAAGAACGTGGACGGCATAGAAGACACCGCGGTGCTGGAGCAGACCGGCCTGAGCATTGCCCAGGTGGAAGAGATGTACCGCTACCTGGCCATCGCCAACTACGAGGACCGTTTCGTGATTCCGACCGGCCACCGCGAATATGCCAACGATGCCTTCGGCGAGCGCGGCGGCTGCGGCTTCACCTTTGGCAACGGCTGCAACGGTGACAGCCCGGCCGACCTGTTTGGCCAGCGCAGCACCAGCACGTTCGTGGTGGACAAGGGGCCCAACCACCGTCGCAAGGAGGTGGTGTGATGAGCGTGCTCAAGCTGGTCGGGGTGCTGCTGGACTACCCCCGTGAGGAACTGTGGCAGCACGGCGAGGAACTACTCGCCGCCTGCGACGACCCGGCGCTGAACGCCGCCCGCCGCCAGCAGCTGCGCAGCTTCGTGCAGCAGCTGCTGGGCACCGATGCGCTGGATGCGCAGGCCGCGTGGCTGGCCAGTTTCGACCGTGGTCGTTCGATGAGCCTGCTGCTGTTCGAACACATCCATGGCGAATCGCGTGATCGCGGCCAGGCCATGGTCGATCTGGTCGAGACGTACCGCCGCAATGGCTTCGAGCTGGATGCTCGCGAGCTGCCGGACTACCTGCCGCTGCTGCTGGAGTTCCTGGCCCATCGGCCCGGCAGCGAGGCCCGTGAGTGGCTGCACCACATCGGCCACATCGCCGGGATGCTGGCTGCGCGCGCCGCCGAGCGCGAGCTGCCGCATCGGGTGCTGTTCGAGATCCTGGTCGAAGCCGGCGACGGCAAGGCCGATCTGCAGGCGCTGCGCCAACGTGCCAGTGAAGAAGTCCGCGACGATACCGCCGAGGCCATGGACCGCTTGTGGGAGGAAGAGGCGGTGCGCTTCGGCGCCGAAGCCCCTGCCGAAGACTGCAAGCCGCCCGTGCGTTCGCCGGCCCGTCCTTCGCATCGAGAGGTCCAGCCATGAGTTACTCCCTGCATCAATTCGCCTTCCAGTACTACCCGTACATCGCCGTGGCGGTGCTGCTGATCGGCAGCTGGGCCCGCTATGACAAGGCCATGTACACCTGGCGCACCGGCTCCAGCCAGATGCTGTCGGACAAGGGCATGCGGATCGGCAGCAACTGCTTCCACATCGGCATTCTGGCCATCCTTGGTGGGCATCTGGTCGGCCTGCTGACCCCGCATGCGGTGTACGAGCACTTCATCACCTCCTCGCAGAAGCAGATGCTGGCGATGGTGGTGGGTGGTGTGTTCGGCGCGCTGTGCTTCATCGGCATCAGCATCCTGCTGGTACGCCGCCTGTTCAATGCGCGCGTGCGTGCCACCGGCAGTTTCGGCGACACCCTGGTGCTGGTGCTGCTGTTCGCCCAGCTGTGCCTGGGCCTGTACAGCATCCGCATCTCGGCCGGCCACCTGGACGGCGGGGTGATGGTGCAGCTGGCCGAATGGGCCCAGCACATCGTGACCTTCCGTGCCGGTGCCGCCGACTACATTGAAGGCGTCAGCTGGGTCTACAAGATGCACATCTTCCTGGGCCTGACCCTGTTCCTGATCGCTCCGTTCACCCGCCTGGTGCACGTGTGGAGCATCCCGATCAGCTACCTGTGGCGGCCCTACCAGGTGGTGCGCCGGCGCCAGGCCACGCTGCGCTACGGGCCGCGGGAGTAAGCCATGGGCAGCCTGCCGAAATTCCTGCCGATCACTGTGATCGACTCCGCCGCACCGGTGCCTGCCGAGGCGCATTCGCACCACCACGATGCGGCGGAGCAGGGGCCGCGTTCGCTCGGGCAGCCGGCACCGTGCCGGCTGTTCGTGGACGACATTGCCATCAGCGAGGCCGAGATCGCCCGCGAGATGCAGCACCATCGGGCGATGCGCCCGGAACAGTCACGCGCCGAGGCAGCGCGTGCACTGGTGGTGCGCGAGCTGTTGCGCCTGGAGGCGCAGCGGCTGGGGCTGCAGGCGCCCGAGGGTGGGCGGGTCAGCGATGAAGAAGTGCTGATCCAGCAACTGCTGGAAGATGCGATCGAGGACCGTGTACCCACCGACGAGGACTGCCGCCGTTACTTCGAGCAGAACCCGGAGCGCTTCCGCTCGCCCGATCGCGTGCGCCTGCGCCATATCCTGCTGGCGGCACCGGCCGATGACGTGGCCGGGCGGTTTGCCGCACGCACCGAGGGTGAGCGCCTGGTGGGGCTGCTGAAGGAATCGCCGCACCTGTTCGCCGATTTCGCCCTGCGCCATTCGCGTTGCCCCTCCAGCAGCGAGGGCGGTGACCTCGGCTGGCTGCAGCGGGGCCAGACCACGCCGGAGTTCGATCGCCAGGTGTTCCGCCTGCGCGAAGGCCTGGCCGGCTTCCCGGTGGAATCGCGCTGGGGCTACCACGTGGTCTGCATCGACGCCCGTGAAGAAGGCCAGCCGCAGCCGTTCGAGGTGGTGCTGCCGCAGCTGCGTGAGTACCTGGAACTGCAGGTGCGCCAGCGCGAAGTGCAGGCCTACCTGCTGCAGCTGCAGGAACGCTATCCGGTGCGCGGGCTGGAAGAGATCGAAGCTGAAGCGGATATCGGCTGACCCATCGTGAACGAGGAGACTCCATGAACCAGGCTCTTGCCCCCGCCAGTGCCGGGCAGCAGCGTGCGCTGTGGCTGAGCACTTTCGCTTTTACCGTGTGTTTCGCCGTGTGGATGATCTTCTCGATCATCGGCATCCAGATCAGCCAGCAGCTCGGGCTGAACGACACCGAGTTCGGCCTGCTGATCGCCACGCCGGTGCTGACCGGTTCGGTCAGCCGCGTGTTCCTTGGCATCTGGTCCGACCAGTTCGGTGGCCGCAAGGTGATGGTGCTGGTGATGCTGTGTGGCGCCGTGGCCACCTGGATGCTGACCTATGCGCAGACCTACACCCAGTTCCTGTTCGCCGCGTTGTGCGTGGGCATTGCCGGTGGCAACTTCTCGGTAGGCGTGGCCTACGTATCGAAGTTCTTCCCGGCCAGCAAGCAGGGCACCGCGCTGGGTATCTTCGGTGCCGGCAACATCGGTTCGGCGGTGACCAAGCTGCTGGCGCCGCTGGTGATGGTGGCCGCCGGCTGGACCATGGTGGCCAAGGTCTGGGCAGTGGCACTGGCCGTCACTGCCGTGTTGTTCTTCCTCTTCAGCAAGGAAGACCCGTCGCTGGAACAGCGCCGCCGCGAAGGCGTGAAGCCGGTGCCGTTCGCCGAGCAAATGGCACCGCTGAAGAACCTGCAGGTGTGGCGGTTCTCGCTGTACTACTTCTTCGTGTTCGGCGGCTTCGTGGCGCTGGCGTTGTGGCTGCCGCACTACCTGGTGGGCGCCTATGGCATGGACGTGGGCACCGCCGGCATGCTGGCGGCGTGCTACTCGATCCCGGCCAGCCTGTTCCGCGTGGTCGGTGGCTGGATGTCGGACAGGATGGGCGCGCGCCGGGTGATGTACTGGACCTTCGGCGTCTCGGCCATCTGCACCTTCCTGCTGGCCTACCCGGACACCGAGTACGTGGTGAAGGGCATCCACGGCCCGATCCACTTCCACCTGGCCATCGGCGTGGTGCTGTTCACCGTGCTGGTGTTCGTGCTGGGCTTCTTCATGTCGCTGGGAAAGGCCGCGGTCTACAAGCACATCCCGGTGTACTACCCGGAGCGCGTCGGCGCGGTGGGTGGTGTGGTCGGCATGATCGGCGGCCTCGGCGGCTTCATCCTGCCGATCGTGTTCGGTGCGCTGAACGACGCGCTGGGCATCTGGAGCAGCTGCTTCATGCTGCTGTTCGTGCTGGTGGCCGCTGCACTGGCCTGGATGCATTTCGCCATCCGTCGCATGGAGCGCCGCCACTTCCCGCAGATCGACCGCGAGACCGATCTGCCCGAAGCCATCGATGCCGCCGCGGCCGATCGTGCGCGCGGCAGGTGAACGGGGTTGCCGGCCAGCGGGTGAAAGGGTAGTGCCGGCCGCTGGCCGGCATGAATCCACCGATGCGCCGCGCTTGATTTCAATCAGGGCAACGCGAGGAGGGACGCCCGAAGATGTCTGCCATGAGCTTCCACGTCGACCAGAGTGAGGACACTGCGCTGCAGGCGGCATTGCTGCGGCAACCCCGGCATGTGCTGTTCCCGCCGGCTGACCAGTTCAGCACCGGCTTTGGGGAGAGCGGTTGGCGCGCCGCGGTGCGCGCCAGCAACGAGCACCTGATCCCGCGCGGGCTGACCCTGGGCTTCCAGGCCGGGCGCGGCGGGCGCGATGTGCCGCCGCAGGCCTATCTGGAGACACTGCTGCAGGCGCTGCGATTGCAGGCCGATGCACTGGCCGAGGACCGCGAGGTGGTGGCCATGGTCCTGCAGCTGGGACTGGCTGAAACGCTGCCACCGCCGCAACTCGGCCAGCTGCTGGACGCGGTGCCGCAGCACCTGCGCACCGTGGCGCGACCCCAGGTAGAGGTGCGGCTGGATGCTGGCAGCACGCTGTCACCGGCACAACTGCGTGCGGTGGGGTGTACCCGCCTGAATGTGATCGACCGCGCCGATGCACCAGGACCCACCCTGCTGGCGCAGGCACGACAGGTGGGCTTCACCGCGCGCTACTACCAGTTGCGGGTGCCAGCCAGCGAGGATGCAGGCTTCATCGAACGCCTGCATGAGGTGCTGGCCGAAGCGCCCGAGCGCGTGCTGCTGCCGGCACCGTGCGCGTTACCGCAGCACCCGTCCGCCGCGAACTGGCTGCAGGCCTGGCGCCTGCTGCGTGCAGCGGGTTACGAGGCAAACGGGGGCGATCACTATCAACGCGGTGACCTGCCGAACCCGCACGGGCCTGGCGATGGCCAGCGCCACTGCGACCTGGCCGGGGTGCCGCGGCGTGACCGCAGTGATTTCATCGGCCTCGGCCTGTCTGCCTGCAGCCAGATCGGCGAGGTGTTCTATCGGCTGGAGGACCAATGGGATCAATGGCGCGCTCGGCTGCAGGCCGGGCACATCGGCGTGTCCGCCGGCCTGATCCTGTCTGAAGACGAGCGGCTGGCGGCCGAGGTGGCGCAGAGCATTGCCTGCGACCACGCCCTTGATGCCGCCGCCTTCGAATGGCGCAACGAAGAACCGTTCGAGGAGTGCTTCGCCGGACAGCTGCCGGCGCTGTCGCCACTGCTCGCTCGCGGCTGGGCGCAGTGGGACGCACGCGTGCTGCGCCTGGCCGAAGAA
The DNA here is from genome assembly GCF_029837545.1 of Stenotrophomonas sp. GD04024. Taxonomy (NCBI): domain Bacteria; kingdom Pseudomonadati; phylum Pseudomonadota; class Gammaproteobacteria; order Lysobacterales; family Lysobacteraceae; genus Stenotrophomonas; species Stenotrophomonas sp. GD04024. The sequence goes on from NZ_JAOEDV010000014.1 coordinate 43,985, forward strand.
GGTCGCCTGCTGTGGCGTATGATGGCTGCATGCTTCCGGCCGGCGGCCGCCATCGCTTGAGTCTTGCCTCGATGTCTCCGAATCCGCCCTCGCACGGCCGCCTTCGCCAGGCGACACCGAATCCCGCGGCCGCCGACGACGGCGACGCACTGCATTTCTGCAGCACCTGCGCGTTCTCCGATGCCTGCATGTCGCAGGGGTATGACAAGACCGCACTGGGCGACCTGCATGTGCTGGTCGACCATGTCGGTCCGTTCCATGCCGGCGACTACATCTTCCGTGCCGGCGAATCGTTCGATTCGATCGCGGCGGTGCGCGCGGGCATGGTCAAGACCTTCGTCGACGACAGCCAGGGCAATGAACAGGTGCTGGGCTTCAGCCTGCCAGGCGAGGTGATCGGCCTGAACGCGATCCATGGTTCACGCTTCCCCTGCAATGCGGTGGCGCTGGATACCGTGCACCTGTGCCGCATCTCGTTCCCCAAGTTGAGCCTGCTGGCCACGCGCATGCCTGGGCTGCAGGCCAAGCTGTTCAGCCTGCTCAGTGCGGAGATCGGCAAGGTCGCCACGCTGGCGGCCAACCACCGCACCGAGGAGCGCATGGCCGCGTTCCTGCTGGACATGTCCGAACGTTATGCACGGCGCGGCTTCTCCGCCACGCGCTTCAACCTGACCATGGCGCGGACCGAGATCGCCAACTACCTGCGGATGGCGCCGGAAACCGCCAGCCGCGTGCTGCGCCGCCTGAGCGATGATGGGATCATCGCGGTGAAGCAGCGCGAGATCCTGCTGTTGCAGCCCGAGCGCCTGGCGGCGCTGGCGGTGGCTGACGAATCCGATCCGAACTGAACCTGGCCGGGAGCCGACGATGAAACGAGCGGGACTGTTGTTGCTGGGACTGCTGGCCACGGTGCCGGCCTGGGCGGCCGACCTGACGGTGTCGGCGGCATCAAGCCTGACCGAGAGCTTCCGTGAACTGGGCGCCGCCTACGAGAAGGCACACCCGGGAACCAAGGTCGATTTCAACTTCGCCGCCTCGGGCGTGCTGCTGCAGCAGATCAGCCGCGGCGCGCCGGTGGACGTGTTTGCGTCGGCCGATGAAACCACCATGGACCAGGCCCAGCAGCAGGACCTGCTGGCGGCCGGCACGCGCGAGGTGTTCGCCGTGAACGCGCTGTGGGTGGTGTTGCCGCCGCAGGCCACGACCGCGCCGCGCAGTTTGAAGGACCTGGCCGGTACCGGCGTGCAGCGCATTGCGCTGGGCAACCCGGACAGTGTGCCGGTCGGCCGCTATGCCAAGGGCGCGCTGGAAGCGGCGGGCCTGTGGCCGTCGGTGCAGGGCAAGACCATCACCACGCAGAACGTGCGCCAGTCGCTGGATTACGTGGCGCGCGGTGAAGTGGACGCTGGTTTCGTCTATGCCACCGATGCGCAGGCGATGCCGGACCGGGTGCGCCGGGCCTTCGCAGTGCCGGTGTCGGGGCGCATCGCCTATCCGCTGGCGGTGACCAAGGCCAGTGCGCAGCCGGTCGAGGCCAAGCGCTTCACGGCGTTCGTGCGTTCGGCGCAGGGCCAGGCGATCCTGGCCAAGCACGGGTTCGGCAAGCCCTGAGGCATGGATCTCGACTGGAGCGCACTGGGGTTGTCGCTGAAGGTGGCCGGTTGGGCCACCGCGATCAATCTGGTGCTGGGCGTGGCGCTGGGCGCGTTGCTGGCGCGACGGCGCTTTCCGGGCCGTGAGCTGCTGGATTCACTGCTGACCCTGCCGATGGTGCTGCCACCGACGGTACTGGGCTACTACCTGCTGGTGCTGATCGGACGCAATGGCCCGATCGGCGCGTGGCTGCAGTCTTGGTTCGGCATCAACCTGGTGTTCACCTGGCAGGCCGCGGTGATCGCGGCAGCGGTGGCCTCGCTGCCGCTGGTGTTCAAGCCGGCACGCGCGGCGTTCGAGGGTGTTGACGGGCAGCTGGAGCAGGCCGCGCGCACGCTCGGCGTGTCCGAAGCGGCGGTGTTCTTCCGGGTCACGCTGCCGTTGGCCTGGCGCGGCATTCTTGCCGGCCTGCTGCTGGCCTTCGCGCGCGCGATGGGCGAGTTCGGCGCAACGCTGATGGTGGCCGGCAGCATTCCGGGCCGCACGCAGACGCTGTCGATCGCCATCTACGAAGCGGTACAGGCCGGGCAGGATGGCAAGGCCAATGCGCTGGTGATCCTGACCTCGGTGGTGTGCATCGTGATCCTGCTGCTGGCCGCGCGGCTGGTCGGTGGGCGCCGTCGGGAGCTGCGTGATGTGGCTTGACCTGCAGGTGCAACGGCGCCTGCAGGCGGCCGGACAGGATTTCGTGTTGGACGTGTCGCTGCAGTGCACGCAGCGGCAGGTGGTGCTGTTCGGGCCCTCGGGCGCGGGCAAGAGCCTGACATTGAAGGCGGTGGCCGGGCTGCTGCGGCCCGGCCAGGGCCATGTGCGCCTGCAGGGACAGACCCTGTTCGATGCGGCAACCGGCGTGGACCTGCCGCCGCAGCGTCGCCGGCTGGGCTACGTGTTCCAGGACTATGCGCTGTTCCCGCACCTGAGCGTGCGCCAGAACGTGGCGTTCGGGCTGCAGAAGGGCTGGTTGAATCCACGCAGCAGCCAGCGCTTCGAGCCGGTGGAGCAGTGGCTGCACGCCTTCCGCATCGACACGGTGGGTGATCTGCTGCCGTCGCAGATATCCGGCGGCCAGCGCCAGCGCACCGCCCTGGCGCGCGCCCTGGTGACCCAGCCGCAGGCACTGCTGCTGGACGAACCGTTTTCCGCGCTGGACCACGACCTGCGCCAGCATCTGCGCCAGGAACTGGAAACGGTGCTGGACAAGACCGGCATCCCGTTGCTGCTGATCAGCCACGACCCGCAGGACGTGGCCGTGTTCGGCCAGCAGGTGGCCCGCGTGGTGGACGGCCGCATCGTCGGCAGTTGACCCGTGATGGTAGTGCCGGGCGCTGGCCGGCAACCACGGAATCCGGCGCAGCCGGCCAGCGGCCGCCGCTACCGTGATGCACAGGCGATGGTTGGTCACCTCTGATGGTAGTGCCGGCCGCTGGCCGGCAACCACGAAATCTGGAGCAGCCGGCCAGCGGCCGGCGCTACCCGACGGACGGATCAATACAGTTCGCAGTGCGTGCGGCCTTCGCCGCGCAGTGCGTCCCAGTGCCCTTCGCCAGCGATGGCATCGATGGCGTCGCGCACCGCGCCTTCCAGGTGGCGCTTGTTACCGCACAGGTACAGGTGGCCGCCACGGGCCAGCACATCGCGCACTTCGCTGGCGCGCTGCTGCAGCACATGCTGCACATAGACCTTGTCGGCCCCATCGCGTGAGAACGCGGTATGCAGGCCAGCCAGCGCGCCGCGCGCGTGCCAGTCCTGCAGCTGCTCGCGGTAGAGGTAATCGTGTTCGCGATGCTTCTCTCCGAACACCAGGTGAACTTCACGTTCGCAGGCGGTCGCCTGCAGCTCCTGCAACAGGCCCATCAACGGCGCGATGCCGGTGCCGGTGCCGACCAGCAACAGCGGTGCTTGCCCGCTATCGGGCAGATGGAAGCCCGGATTGGAGCGGCAGTACACACGGGCGTGGTCGCCGCCATGCAGCAGGCTGCCGGTGGCGGTGCCAAAGCGCTCGCGGCCGCGCAGGGTGTAGCGCACCTCGCGCACGCACAGGCTGAGCTGGTCATTGCAGGGGTGCGAGGCAATCGAATAGGCACGCGGCAGGCGTGGCGACAGCAGCTCGCGCAGGCGCGCCAGCGGAACACTGTCCGGGGTGGCGTGATCCTGCAGCACATCCAGCAGGTCCAGGCCGTGCAGGTACGCCTCCAGTTCACGCTTCTGGCTGACCTTCAGCAGGCCCTTCAAGGTTTCGCTGCCGCCCAGCCGCGCCAGTTCGCGCAGCACGCTCTTGCCCAGCAGGCGCAGTTCGCGGTCGTGCAGGGTGGCCACAGCGTTGCTGTCGCCGTACCAAGCGGCCAATGCCTGCAGCAGGGTCGGGTCGTTCTCCGGCACCACGTGCAGGGTGTCACCAGCCCGGTAGGCCATGCCGCTGCCGGCAATGTCCAGCTGCAGGTGCCAGGCGGCGGGATCGCTGCTGTTCAAGCGGCGGCGTTCAACGATGCGCGCGGCAAAGGCGTTGTCTTCGCCATAGGCGGTCACCTGCAGGCGCAGGTCCTGGCCGGCGGCGGGGTTTCCGTCCAGCACCTGGCCGAGTACCGGCTGCCATTGCTGGAAGAACTGCTCGTAGCCGAGATCGGCATCCACGCGGTGCAACAGCGGTTGCGCCTGGCGCTCGCTCAGCGCGGCATCCAGCGCCTTGGTGAAGCCACAGAAGCGCGGGTAGCCGGTATCGCCAAGCCCGAATACCGCATAGCGCAGGCCGCTCAGCGTCGGGGTCTGGCGCAGTGTTTCGAAGAACTGCTCGCCGTTGGCCGGCGGTTCTCCGTCACCGAACGAGCTGGAAATCGCCAGCAGCACATCGCCGTGGCCAAGGCTGGCGACGTCGATGTCGTTGAACGCCAGTACCTGCGGCGCGTGTGGCTGCAGGTCCGCGCCCAGGCGCTGGGCCAGGGCGCGGGCATTGCCCGACTCGGACGCGAAGCCCACCAGCAGACGGCTGATGGCGGTGCTGGTGGGGAGGGCGTTCACGCGGCCTCGTAGAAGTCGTCGAACTTTTCCTTGCTGAACTCGACCAGGTCGTAGTTCTGCATCAGATCATTCACCACGCGGCGGATGCTGATGTACGAGGTGATGTTGCCTTCGGCGTCGAACAGCGGCTGCACGGTGGTGTCGACCACGTAGAGCACGCCGCCCTTGCCCAGGTTCGGCACGATGCCGGTCCAGGTCTTGCCGGCCTTGATCGTGTCCCACATGTCCTTGTAGACCGCCTTGGGCACGTCGGGGTGGCGCACGATGCTGTGCGGCTGGCCGATCAGTTCTTCGCGGGCGAAGCCGGTAAGCGTGCAGAACAGGTCGTTGGCGTAGGTGATGTTGCCCTGCAGGTCGGTGGTGGAGATCACCATGACGTTCTGCAGGGCGTTGAGGAGCTGGGCGTTGTCGGGGGTGTAGCTCATCGCAGGGTCCTTGTGGATGCCGGAAACACCGGCGTATTCGGGTCCTGCATAGGAATACGCCCGCGCGGCGGCGGGCGATTTGATATTGGTCAAGTGACGGACGGGATCGGCTGCGACCGGGTGTCGCAGGGAGTTTCCTGTGAAGCCGAGCAAGGGCTCGGCTCTACCCAGGAAGGGCGGGCGCGTCAGCCCATCAGGTAGCGCAGTACACCCGCCGAGACCACGCCGATCAGGACCGTCGGCAGCATCGACAGGCGCGTGGCGGCCAGCAGGGTGATTGCAAGCGCGGCCAGATCGGCCGGCTTGTCGGCAACGAAGTCCGGCGCGATCACCGAGATCAGCACGCAGCCGGGTGCGGCTTCCATCACCGTCACCGCGCGCTTGCTCAAGGTGCGGTTGCGCAGTGCGAGAAAGCCGACGATGCGGGTCAGGTAGGTGGCCGCGGCCATCAGCACGATGGTCAGCACCGAGGTCCAGTGGATCAAGCCATTGAAGATCATGGCGCGTCCTCCGCCAGCAGCCAGGCCGCCGCCAGACCGGCCAGCGCACCACTGGCGACGTACCAGGCACCTGGCACCAGCAGGTAGGTGGTGGCGGCCACCACCAGGCTCACCAGCCAGGGCCGCGCGGCCTTCATGCCTTGCCACATGCCCCGCAGCAGCACCAGGAACACGGCGGGGAACGCCATGTCGAAGCCGTAGGCGTGGATGTCGCCCAGCATCGGGCCGACGATCGCGCCCAGCGCGGTGCAGGCCACCCAGACCGTGTACAGGCCGGCCGAGACGCCCAGGTAGTAGGCCAGGCTGAAGCCGAGGGCGCGGCGGCGTGCGTCGGCCACGCCCATCGCCCAGCTCTCGTCGCACATGAAGAACAGCGCGGGCAGCACCCGGCGGCGCGGAAGGTGCTGCAACAGCGGTGCCAGGCTGGCACCCATCAGCAGGTGGCGGCTGTTGACCAGCGCGGTGATCGCCACGATCAGCGCGATATGCGGCGGCGAGGTCCACAGCTCGACCGCGGCGAATTCCGAGCCGCCGGCAAAGTTGAGGCCGGTCATCAGTGGTACTTCAAGGGCGGTCAGGCCCTTCTGTGCGGCCTGGGCGCCGAGCACCAGGGCGAAGGGAATGAAGCCGATCATCACCGGCACGGCGGCGCGCAGGCCGCGCAGGAATTCGGCACGCGGTGCGGTGTCGCAGGTGGCGTCAGGCAGGGGGAGGGTGGTACGGGCGTCCATGGAACGACACAACTGGGTGGGGTGGCCCATCCTAGCGGTCCAATCACGAAATCGGGTTGCGTTGATGCCATTGAATTAAGGAAGATTGGAATTTCCTGCGGCCATAGCCGAAACGGGTGGAATTTCATGCAGTACCAGCTCGACAATCTTGATCGGCGCATCCTCGACGCCCTGCAAGGGGACGGACGCCTGCAGAACCTGGAGCTGGCCCGTCAGGTGGGCCTCTCGCCGTCGGCCTGCCTGCGCCGGGTGCGGCTGCTGGAGGAAGGCGGTTACATCGACCGCTACGTGGCGCTGCTGAACGAGGCCAAGGTCGGGCGGGGGTTCACCGTATTCGTGCGGGTGTGGCTGCGCGGGCAGGACGAGGACACCACCAATCACTTCATCAACAGCATCAAGTCTTTCCCTGAAGTGCTTGAATGCCATCTGATGGCCGGTGACTGCGACTTCCTGCTGCGGGTGGCGGTGGCCGACCTTGATGCCTATCGGCAATTCCAGATGCAGCACCTGAACCGGATTGCCGGGGTGCAGAACACCAAGACCGAGATTCCGATGCAGCGGATCAAGCAGACCACCCGCCTGCCGCTTTGAGGGCTGGGGGCTGGCCGGGTTGCACCCGGCACCCGCGGTCGTGCCGGCCGCTGGCCGGCAACCCCAGCAGCAACAGCAACAGCAGCGGGCATTCCGTGTGTTGGCGGGGTGGGTCCGGTTGCAGGGGACGCCGTGAACCCGTCCTTGGGGGCTTGGCCGCGGCATCCATGCCGCGGACACCCCTGCAACCGGACCCACCCCGCCTTCGACAGTTCCCCGCGAGGTGCCGGAACGGCACGAGCTGCTCTTGGCAAGTCTCGACCTCAGCTGCTCTTGGCAAGTGTCGACCTCAGCTGCTCTTGGTGGGTGTCGACCTTGGTCGACACGCTTTGGTCGGAACGGGGTCGGACCCCGTTGCTTCACAGCGGGCTCCGCGCGGCCGGGCTCGCCCCCGGCCGTGGGCGCTGGTCATCGCAATGACATGTGGTGCCGGTACGGTTTGAACCCGCTTGCTGGTCGCGCGGGCCGGGGTTCCGGTCGTGCCGCGCGTGCACTGCAGCTGCTGTCGCTGCCGAGGGTCATGTGTTCTACGTCAGGGGGCTGAATGGACACCATGCGGTCAGAACTTGGAGGGTGGCCATCGCCGCGTGGCTGCTGTTGTCCTTCGAGGCCGCTGCACAGGACGGTGTTCATGCCTACGACATCCCGGCGCAGCCGCTGGAGCTGGCCGTCGAGCGCTTCAGTGTCATCAGCGGGTGGTCGGTGATGTACCCGGGTGACCTTGCCGCCGGGCGCAGCAGCCATGCATTGCGTGCCAGCCTGCCGCCGCTGCCTGCGCTGCAGGCGTTGCTGCAGGACACCGGCATCGAGGCCGAGGTGATCGGCGAGCAGCGTGTGGTGCTGCGCCGGGGCGCGCCATCCGTGAATGAAATGACGAGCGGCAGCGAACCTGCCGACGCCGAGCGGCGCCGTCGCTATGGCGACGTGCAGCAGCGCCTGCGCGAGGCGTTCTGTGACGACCCGGGCATCGCGCCGGGCCGCTATGCAGCAACGCTGCGCTTCCGCATAGACAGCGACGGCCAGGTGCACGCGCCCGAGCTGGTATCCGGCACCGGCAATGCAGGCCGCGACGCGCGCCTGCTGCAGGCGCTGGCGCAGCTGGTGCTGGCGCCCGATGCCGCCGCGCTGCCGCAGCCGGTGACGCTGCAGATCCGACCTTCCGGCATCGACCACGACTGTGGCCGGCGCTCGCCCCTTCCATGACTTCAAGGATTCGAACATGAGCAACGGTACGGCTGGGGCAGTTGACCTGATGGACCACCTTCTGGGGGCCTACGACGAGCTGAAGCGGCGCCTGGTGCGCAAGCTGGGCTCGGAGGAGCTGGCAGGCGACGCGCTGCAGGATACCTGGATGCGCCTGAGCGCCCGCCGCGATCGGCTGGACGCGGTGCAGAACCCGGCGGCGTACCTGCTGCGCATGGCGATGAACACCGTGATCGACCGCCAACGTGCCGACCATCGGTTGCTGAGCCTGGATGAGGTGGATGCGCTGATGGACCTGGCCGATCCGGCGCCGGGCCCGGCGCAGGCCGCGGAACTGGACTTCGCGTTGCAGGACATGGTCGCCCTGCTGCAGCGCATGCCCGAGCGCCGCCGCCGCATCCTGCTGGCCATCCGCGTCGATGGCCTGCAGCAGCGGGACGTGGCCGAGCACCTGGGCGTGTCGCTGCGATTGGTGCAGCGCGAACTGAAGGCGGCCCAGGACTACCTGGCCGAGCGCAGCGGGCAGGGGCGCCAGGTGCGGTTCTGAGCGCCGGCATCCGTCTACACTTTGACGCCGAGCAGAACCCCGCAGCGTGCGGGTCCGGCATGAGCCCCCATGGACGCTGACGATCGCCCGCAACGCCCGCTTGATGCCGTCGAGCGTCAGGCGCATGCGTGGGTGGTGCGGCTGACCTCGGGCGAGGCCACCGCCGCCGATGGGCGCAGGTTCCGCGCGTGGTGCGACGCCGATCCCCGCCATCGGGAGGCGTTCGGCCGTGCACGCCGGCAGTGGGACCAGGTGCGGCTGGCGGGCGAACAGCTGCCCGCCGCGGCACGCCAGCCCGTCGCGCCGGGCCGTGCACAGCGATGGAGCCGGCGTGCCTTCCTTGGCGCTGCCATTGCCGCGCCGGCCAGCCTGGTGGTGGTCGCCGCGATCCGCCCGCCGCTGGGCCTGTGGCCGCCGGTCACGGCAATGGCCGCCGATTTCCACACCGGCACCGGCGAGCGCCTGCAGATCACGCCGGTGCCGCAGCTGAAGATCGATCTGGATACGCAGAGCAGCCTGCGCCGTCGCGCCGCAGCCGAAGGTGAGGGCTTTGAACTGGTGCAGGGCCAGGCCGCGATCGAAACCCGGGCCGGCCTGCGCCTGGCGTTGTTTGCCGGGCCAGGCTGTGTGATCGCCGACGAAGGTGCGGTGCGCCTGGACGTGCGCAACACCCACGGCCAGGTGCGGGTCACCTGCCTGCACGGCAGCGCCCGCATCGAGCACCCGCAGGGCCGCCTGCAGTTGCAGGCGGGGCAGCAGACCCGCTACGACGAGCGCCTCAGTGGCGTGGTGGCCGAGGCGGTGGCCGCGGAGGTAAGCGCCTGGACCGAAGGCATGCTGGTGTTCCGTCGCGCGCCGCTGCGTGAGGTGGTGGACGAGATCAACCGCTACCGCCGCGGCAGGATCGTGCTGGGTGAATCGGCGTTGGCGCGTGCGCCGGTCAGCGGCCGCTTCCGCATCGATGATCCGGACGCGGCCCTTGATCAGCTGCGACAGTCGATGTCGCTGGATCTGCGTCGCTTTCCGGGTGGCATCGCCGTCCTTGGTTAGATGATGACGCTGGCCCCGCGCCTCACGCGGGGCCATTGCAAGCAAGGAGAGGCCTGGGGTGCGCAACGAGACCATCGGTGTGCTGGATCTGCGTCGCAATCTGTCGGCGTTGCTGGAAACCACGCAACGACGACCGTTGATGGTGCATCGCTATGGATCACCGTGGGTGTGCGTGGTCTCCGAAGCGCAATGGCAGCAGCAGGCGGTGCTGCTGGAGTTCGATCCGCAATCGCATCCGTTGGCGATGCTGCTGCGCCTGCAGCAGCAGGTACTTCCGCTGCCAGAGGCGGGTGCGCTGGCGCCCGCGGCGATGGCAAGGGCGCTGCTGCTGATGGGCATGTACGCAATCGATGAGCTGGCGCAGCTGCACGACCAGGTGCAGCACCATCGGCTGTGGCACTGGTTCGTCGCTGGCGGCCACGGGGTGATGGAGGGCTGGCAGCTTTCGCCGTTGCGTGTTGCGATGGCGTCATGGCTGGATGACGTGGCGATGACCGATGCGCTGGCGGCCTTCGCGCAACGCAGCGAGGTGGCCGTGCTGGCGCGCCGCTGTGGCGGCGACGCGCCGCGCCTGGAGCGCGAAGCCTGCAGGCGGATGACGCTGCGATGACGCCAATGGGGAAGCGCTACGCAGCGCACAGAGAGGCATTCGCGCTGTCGCTTCATCCGCCCTGCCGACGTCTTCCCTGAGTACGGCGCATCACGCGTCGCAGAGCGCAGGTGATGCCGATGGCAGACAGTCGCAGTGTCACCATGCTGGAACTGGACCGGCACCTGAGCCAGTCGCTGGAGCAGGCACGGCATGCGCCGATGAACGTGCAACGCTATGGACGCTCGTGGGTATGGGTGCTGTCCAGCGATGCGTGGGCGGATGCTGCGCGTTGGGCAGCCCAGGACAGCAGCGCGCATCCGTTGTTGGCCCTGCGCAGGGTGCTTGATGCGCAGTTGCGGCCCTGGCCCGAGACCGCCATGAACCTGCTGCCGTTTGATGCGGGCGATACGCGCGCGCTGCAACGCGCCGCGTTGCTGGTGGTGCTGCGCGATCTGAACAGCGCGCAGCGGGTGTTCGATGACCTGCGCTACCACCAGGTCTATCGCTTGTTCGTTGGCCTTGGTCACGGCACGGCATGGTCGCCGATGCAGTGCGTGCGGCTGCTGCAGGCATGCGCGCAGCCGCTGCTGCGTGCCTGTATCGAAGACACGCTGGGCGAAGTGCCTGCACCAATGCTGGAAGCCGCGTGCGTGCCTGCAATGCGCGCAATGCCACAGCAGGTGCAGGCACTGCGAATAGCAGGCGGATGTTTATCGTACTGACACATGCACCGCTGACCATGGCGCAGCGGTCTCTTCCAGGATGACGGGGGCGGAACAATGGCAAGGCAGGTTCGTGGTCGCTGGGCTCGGCAGCAGGGTTTCAGCCTGATCGAGATCATGGTGGTGGTGGTGATCATCGGCATCCTCGCTGCGTTGATCGTGCCACGCTTGATGGATCGCCCCGACCAGGCGCGTGTGGTGGCGGCGCGGCAGGATATCGCCGCGTTGATGCAGGCATTGAAGCTGTTCAAGCTGGACAATGGACGCTACCCCACCGCCGAGCAGGGGCTGAAGGCACTGGTGACGCCACCGCAGGGCGGCGGTGCAATGCCGGTGACCCCCTATCTGGATCGCCTGCCGGACGACCCGTGGGGCCATCCCTACCAGTACCAGATCCCCGGCACCCACGGCGACATCGATGTGTTCTCGCTGGGCGCGGACAGCAAGCCGGGCGGCGAGGCCGGCAATGCGGACATCGGCTCCTGGCAGCTGTGAGGCCCGCCGATGGCAACCCGGATGCGTTCGGTGTCGTGCGCCGGCCAGCGTGGCATGGCGGTGATCGTGGCGATGCTGGTGGTGGCGCTGGTGGCGGTGATCGCCACCGCGCTGCTGACCCGGCAGTCGGCGCAGCTACGCATGCTGCGCGGCGACCAGCTGCGCGCGCAGGTACGCATGACCGTGGACGCCTCGCTGGAGCGCGCGGCACAGCAGCTGCGTGAGGACGCGCGCGAGCAGGTGACGACGGTGCGCGACGGGCGCTGGGCGCAGCCGCTGCAATCGCAGGTGCCGCTTCCGGTACAGCTGCAACTGGTCGATGCGCAGTCGATGTTCAACCTGCGCAACCTGCTTGCACAGGGCAGGCCGGACCCGGACGCTCGGCACGCGTTCATTGCCCTGTGCGCCGGGCAGGGGCTGGGGCAGGGCGCCTGCGCCGCTGCGGCCGAGCACATACAAGCGCGCCTGCGCGATGGCGACATCCAGGCGCAGGCACCCCTGCCGCGCGAGTCATTGATCGAGCAGGCCTTTGCGGGGTCGGATCCGGTGGCCGTGCAGGCACTGGCGCGGCGCACCGTGGTGCTGCCGGCGCAGACCCTGGTCAATGCCAACACCTGCGATCTCAGCGTGCTGCAGGCGGTCACGCCTGAGGTCGAGCGAGGGCGCCTGCAGGCGCTGCTCGGAGAGCGTGACGGCGGCCACTGGCTGCTCAATCGCGGTGACATTGCCAATCGACTCCAACTGAGCAGCGCACAGATGGCCCTGGTGCCCCTTGGCATTCATAGTGAGTGGTTTCTCGCCGTCGGCCAGGTACAGGCCGACGGCCAGGCGGTCGACTTCCGGGCGCTGATCTGGCGTGAGTACCGCGATGACGGTGTGCGCGTGCAACGCGTGTGGACGAGGATCGGTGCATGAGCGTGCAGTTGAGGATCTGCCTGCCACCGCTGGAACGCCTGCGCACCGACAGTGAGGTCGATTGGGCGCTGTTGCACAAGGGCGCGGTGCAGGCGCATGGCCGCCGGACGCTGATGGCACTGGGCCAGCGCCATTCGCAGGCCGAGGTACTGGCCTGCCTCGATCCGCACGATCTGATCCTGCTGGAGCTGCAGCTGCCGCCACTGACCGGACGCAGGCTGCAGGCTGCATTGCAGGGCGAAGTGGAAGCGATGCTGCTGGATGACCTGCAGGAGGTGGCCCTGGCGCACGGCGCGCAGGCCGATGACGGCAGCGTGCCGGTCGCCTGGCTGGGCCAGCAGGCGATGGTGCAGGCACAGCAGCTGCTGGCGTCGTGTGGCCTGCGGCTGCGGGCACTGTATCCGACGCCGCTGCTGCTGCCGTGGAACAGCGGGGAAGCGACGCTGCGGGCCTGCGGTGAGCACCTGCTGGTGCGCAGCGGGCGCGACCGGGGCGGCGTGCAGTGGTGCGGCGGGCGTGACGCGGGCGCGGCGCTGCAGGCGCTGGCGGCACGGCTGCAGCAGTCCGGCGTACAGGCCGTGCAGTGGATCGGCAGTGTGCCGTCCACATGGCCGGAAAGCCTGCCTGCAACGGCGGTCGCGCACGAACTGCAGGCCTGTGGACCGCTGCCCGGGTGGTCTCTGCCCCTGCCCAGTGCAGCCCGGAAGCGGCCGCAGCTGGCGATCGGGCTGGCATTGGCCGCGGTGCTGCTGGCGGCACTGGGCCTGCAGCTGCAGGTTTCGCGTTGGCGCAGCGAAGGCGAGGCGCTGCAGCAGGACATGGCGCGGCAGTTCAGCGCACGCTTCCCCGAGATCACCGACGTGGTGAACCCGGTGCTGCAGGCGCGGCGTGCGCTGGCCGCACCGCCGCCGCTGCCGTCGTTGCCGGCGGTGCAGCGGCAGGTGGCCAGTACGCTGCAGGCGATTCCGGAACTGGGCGGCCAGGTCCGCGGCCTGCGTTACCAACCGGGCCAGCTGGACCTTGAACTGGACGCAGATGCGCAGGCGCTGGCCGACGACGCACAACGGCTGCAGCAGTGGCAGCAGGCAGCCCAGGCACAGGGCCTGGAGCTGGCACGCGCGAACGATGGGCGCCTGCGCGTGAGCGGGGGCGACCGGTGACCACACCGACCCTACGCCGGGGTGGGGGCCTGGCAGGCCTGCAGCAGCGCTGGCAGCGCCTGCCGCCTCGCGACCGGTTGATGCTCGGCGTGATGATGAGTGCGCTGCTGGTGGCGGGCCTGTGGTCGTTCTGGCTGGAGCCGCTGCTGAAGCAGCGTACGCACTGGCAGGCGGAACTGCCGCGGCTGCAGGCACAGGCCACCGCACTGGCGCCGCTGCTGCGCGCCCGCGAGCGCCAGCAGCAGGCCCGGGATGACCACCCGACGCTGGCCGGGCTGCGCGAACGCATCAGGTCCGCCGGCCTCGCCGAAGGACTGCATATCGAAGCGCGCGACGGGCGCTGGCACCTGCAGGTGCAGGCCGTGCCCGCCGACGCGCTGTGGAACTGGCTGCTGCCGGTGCTGGCCGATCCGGCCATCGAACTGCAGCAGCTGCAACTGACACGTACAGGGGATGCGAACATGCCGGCGGCACGGATTTCCGGAAACATCGTGATGGCACCCGTTGCGGGTGGACATTCATGAGAGCGATGCGCAGTCTTGCCTGCAGCAGCGCGCTGGCCCTGATCGTGGGCATGGCGCATGTTCCGGCTGTGGTGCTGGCGCAGGATGCCCGCGATGAACCGGTGCAGTTGAACCTGGTGGATACCGATATCGGTGGCGTGCTGCGCATGGCAGCGCGCTTCACCGGCCGCCAGTTCCTGGTCGATCCGCGGGTGACCGGCAAGATGACCGTGGTTTCCGAGGGTCCGGTCAGCCGTACCCAGGCCTACCAGCTGCTGCTGGGTGCGTTGCGCATGCGTGGCTTCGCCGTGGTCGAGAGCGGCGGTGTGAGCCGGGTGGTGCCGCAGGCCGACGCCAAGCTGCTCGGCGGACGCGTTGGTGCGGGTGGCGCCGGCGGCGAGATGACCACGCGGACCTTCGCGCTGCGCTACGAGAACGCGGCTGCACTGGTGGCGGTGCTGCGGCCGATGATCAGCCCGGACAACCCGATCACGGCCAACCCGGGCAACAACACCCTGGTGATCACCGACTACGCCGACAACCTGGAGCGCATTGCGCGGGTGATCGCCAGCGTGGATACGCCGGCTGGCATGGACACCGATGTGGTCAAGCTGCAGCAGGGCATCGCCGTCGACGTAGCGGCGATGGTGGCGCCGCTGCTGGATGCACAAGGCGCCGAGCCGAGCCAGAAGGTGGTCGTGATGGCCGATCCGCGCAGCAACAGCGTGCTGCTGCGCTCCAGCAGCTCCGGTCGCACGCGCCTGGCGCGGCAGCTGGTGGAGAAGCTGGACAAGGCCCAGGACGAGTCCGGCAACCTGCACGTGGTGTATCTGCGCAACGCCCAGGCCAACCAGCTGGCCGGGGTGCTGCGCGGCGTGGTGGCCGGGCAGAGCGATGCACCGGCGATGGGCAGCAACGAAGGCATCCCGCCGCTGCCCGGCGATGCCAGCCGCAGCACGCCGTCACAACCGTCGCAGGCGCAGGCGCAACAGGCAAAGGCCGGCGGCAACGCGCTGGAGTCACAGCGGCTTGATCCGAACCGCCGCGACCCGATCGAGGCCGGCAGTACCGGCTTCAGCCAGAACGGCATCTCGGTGCAGGCCGACGTGGCGACCAACACACTGCTGATCTCGGCGCCCGAGCCGGTGTACCGCAACCTGCGGCGGGTGATCGACCAGCTTGACCAGCGCCGCGCGCAGGTGCTGGTGGAAAGCCTGATCGTGGAGGTCAACCAGACCGACGCGGCCGAACTGGGCGTGCAATGGATGCTGGGCAATGGCCGCACCTTCGGCGGCACCCACTTCGGGGGAACCACGGGTGGCAGCGGGCTGAACACCGGCGCGCGCACCACTCTGGACGTGCTGCCCAAGGATGGCCTGAAGATCGGTGTCATCGACGGCACCATCAACCTGCCGGGGGTGGGCCAGATCCTCAACATGAAGGCACTGGCCAATGCGCTGCAGAGCCGGGGGGGTGCCAACATCCTGTCCACGCCCAACCTGATGACCCTGGACAACGAGGCGGCCAGCATCATGGTCGGCCAAACCGTGCCGTTCGTCAGCGGTCGTTACGTGACCGACGGCGGGGGCGGCAGCAACAACCCGTTCCAGACCATCGTGCGCGAGGACGTCGGCCTGAAGCTGCGCGTGCGTCCACAGATTTCCGAGGGGGGCACGGTGAAGCTGGACATCTACCAGGAAGTCAGCAGCATCGACGCGCAGAGCGCGACCAGCACGGCCGGCATCATCACCAACAAGCGTGCACTGGACACCAGCGTGCTGCTGGATGACGGCCAGATCATGGTGCTCGGTGGGCTGCTCGAAGACAGCGTGAGCCATGGTCGCGATGCGGTGCCCGGCTTGGGAAAGATCCCGGTGCTGGGGGCGCTGTTCCGCAGCGATACGCGCAAGCGCGCCAAGACCAACCTGATGGTGTTCCTGCGCCCGCACGTGGTGCGCGACCCGGCCGCCGGGCAGCGTCTGACCCGCGACCGCTACGACTACATGCGCAACGCGCAGGCCGGTGCGCAGCCGGCACAGAGCTGGGCACTGCCCGCGCTTTCCGCGCCGCAGCTGCCGCCGCAGGATCTGTCCGTGCTGGGCCAGGGCAATGCGCGCGATGGCCAGGGCCAGCCGTTGCAGAACAGCAGTCTGGCGGCGTTGTATCCGGCCGGCGAAGGCGATGCGCAGCTGGTCCAGTTCGCGCAGGGGCTGGACGTGGCACGCGCCAACCAGGGCGTGGCGCAGGCGCGGGCACTGGGATTGCAGGCCTATGCCGAGGCCGCGCCGGGCGGGAGTGGACAGCGCCTGCGGGTGCGGCTGCCACGCGACCCGGCGAGGCTGGACCCGGCGCTGCAGCAGTTGCGTGGGCTGGGCTACACGCCGGAACTGGTGATCGGCCCGTGAGCGTGACCGCGCCGCTGCCGTATGCCTGGGTGCGCAGCCACGGCGTGATGCTGGCCGAGGCCGGCGGTGAGCCGGTGCTGCTGGGCACTGCCGAAACGGCCGCCTGGGCGGTGGCCGAACTGCGCCGCCGGCACGGCCCGCTGCCGTTCCAGGCACTGGATGCCGCAGCCTGGCAGCAACGACTGGGGGAGCAGTATCGCGACGGTGGCGATGCCGCAGCGGTGGTCGGTGCCGCTGAAAGTGAAGTGGATCTGGACCGCCTGATGCAGGACATGCCGGAAGTCACCGATCTGCTGGACGCGCAGGACGACGCGCCGGTGATCCGCATGATCAACGCGCTGCTGGCGCAGGCCGCACGCGATGGCGCCAGCGACCTGCACATCGAACCGTTCGAGACCCATTCGGTGGTGCGCTACCGGGTGGACGGCACCCTGCGTGACATGGTCCAGCCACGCCGTGCACTGCATGCGGCGCTGGTGTCGCGCATCAAGATCATGGCGCACCTGGATATCGCCGAGAAGCGCCTGCCGCAGGACGGCCGCATCGCGATCCGTGTCGGCGGCCGGCCGCTGGACATCCGCGTGTCCACGGTGCCGACCGGACATGGCGAGCGCGCCGTGCTGCGCCTGCTGGAAAAGGATGCCGGCCGCCTGCAGCTGCAGCGGCTCGGCATGGCCGACGACACCCTGGCCACGTTCACCGGGCTGATCCGGCAGCCGCATGGCATCGTGCTGGTGACCGGCCCGACCGGCAGCGGCAAGACCACCTCGCTGTATGCAGCGCTGGGGCAGCTCGACAGCAGCACCAGCAACATCCTGACTGTGGAAGACCCGGTGGAGTACGACTTCGCCGGTATCGGCCAGATCCAGGTCAATGCGCGCATCGGCATGAGTTTCGGCACCGCACTGCGCGCGATCCTGCGCCAGGACCCGGATACGATCATGATCGGCGAAATCCGCGACCTGGAAACCGCGCAGATTGCGGTACAGTCATCGCTGACCGGGCATGGCGTGCTGGCCTCGCTGCACACCAACGACGCGATCTCGGCGGTGACCCGTTTGGCCGACATGGGCGTGGAGCCGTTCCTGCTGGCCTCTTCGCTGCGCGGCGTCCTGGCGCAGCGGCTGGTGCGGCGCCTGTGCACCCAGTGCCGGCGGGCAGAGGTGGATGGCGAGGGCCGTACCGTGTGGCGCGCGGTGGGCTGCGCGGCGTGCGCGAACAGCGGCTATCGCGGGCGCACCGGTATCCATGAACTGTTCGTGGTCGATGAGCGCGTGCGCGCCCTGATCCACGAAGGGCAGGGTGAGCCTGCGCTGCGGGAGGCGGCGCGGCGTGCCGGCATGCGCAACCTGCGCGAGGATGGCCAGCGCTGGGTCGACAGTGGCGTGACCACGCTGGAAGAGATCCTGCGCGTTACCGGCGACGCCTGAGGCGACGATGGCACTGTTCGACTACCAGGCCGCCAATGCGCAGGGCCGCATCGAGAAAGGACAGCTGGATGCCGACAGCCCGCGCAGCGCGCGCCAGCTGCTGCGCGGACGCGGGCTGACACCGGTACAGGTGAGTGCGGCACGCGCTGCAGGCAGTGGCTGGGGCGCGCGCCGGTTGTCGGCCAGCGAGCTGGCCTGGGCCACGCGCCAGTTGGCCAGCCTGCTGGCCGCAAGCCTGCCGCTGGAAAGCGCGCTGAGTGCGGTGATCGAGCAGGCCGAGCGCCCGCACGTCGCGCAGGCGCTTACCGCGGTGCGTGCCGACGTGCGCGCCGGCCAGCGCCTGACCGTGGCACTGGCCGCGCGGCCGCGTGATTTCCCGCCGATCTACCGTGCGCTGGTCGGTGCAGGCGAAGACTCCGGAGATCTGGCCCGGGTGATGGAGCGTCTGGCCGACTACATCGAGGAGCGCAATGCACTGCAGGCCAAGGTGCTGACCGCCTTCATCTACCCGGCGGCGATCAGCCTGGTATCGGTGGCGATCGTGATCTTCCTGCTCAGCTACGTCGTGCCGCAGGTGGTGACTGCGTTCGTGCAGGCGCGGCAGACGCTGCCGATGCTGACCCAGGTGATGCTGGCTGCCAGCGCGTTCGTGCGCAGCTCGGGCGTGTGGGTGGCGCTGGGCAGTGGCGCGCTGGTGGTAGCGTGGCGGCTTGCACTGCGCCGGCCCGAGCTGCGCCTGCGCTGGGATGCGATGCTGCTGCGCGTGCCGATGGTCGGGCGCTTTGTGCTGGGCGTGAACAGTGCGCGCTTTGCTTCGACGCTGGCGATCCTGCTCGATGCCGGTGTGCCGCTGCTGCGTGCCCTGGAGGCGGCGCGGCAGACATTGGGCAATGCATTGCTGGTGCGCTGCGCCGATGACGTATCCGCGCGGGTACGCGAAGGTGCGGCGCTGGGTTCTGCGCTGAAGGTGCAGAAAGTGTATCCGCCGATCCTGGTGCACCTGGTGGCCAGTGGCGAGAAAACCGGTTCGCTGGCGCCACTGCTGGATCGCGCTGCGCAGACGATTTCACGCGAGATCGAGCGCCGGGCGATGGCGCTGACCGCACTGCTGGAACCGACCATGATCCTGGTGATGGGCGGCGTGGTACTGACCATCGTACTGGCGGTGCTGATGCCGATCATGGAGATGAACCAGCTGGTGCAGTAGATCCACGCCCTGCGCGGATGGAATCACCCGATTCTCCACACAATCCTCCACACCTTTTCCTGATCTTCCACAGGTTTCTTAAGCGGCCTGTCATCGGCGCGGACCAGCATGGACACGTCGCCGCAGAGTGGGCTGGGAGGCCCTTGGCGGCAGCAGGCGTGAAGTGACCGTTCCTCCCTTGGTGTTTCCCTTCGCAGTAAACCCTTCAGGAGAAGATCATGAACAAGTACAAGACCCTGGCCGCGCTGGTTGCCACCGCGCTGCTGGCTACCGCAGGTGCCGCCTCGGCGCAGTCGCTCGTGCAGGGCGGTGGCGCGTCGCTGCCGGCCAAGCTGTACAAGGGTTCGGCCGACAGCATCCTGCCGGCCAACTTCAGCTATGAAGTGACCGGCTCGGGCACCGGCAAGCAGGCCTTCCTGGAAAACCGTGCCGACCTGTTCAAGACCACCGGCACCGTGCATTTCGCCGGCAGCGACTCGGTGCTGACCGACGCTGAGATTGCCGCCTACGCCGCCAACTTCGCCCCGACCTACGGCCCGCTGATCCAGATTCCGTCGGTCGGCACCTCGGTCACCGTTCCGTTCAACAGCGCCGGTGGCAACCTTGACCTGAGCGTCACCCAGCTGTGCGGCGTGTTCGCCGGCACGATCACCAACTGGAGCACCCTGGACGCGAATCGTTCGGGCCCGATCACCGTCGTGTACCGCAACGAGAAGAGCGGCACCACCGAACTGCTGACCCGTTTCCTGGCCAGCGCCTGCTCGGCCAGCGACACCGCCGGCAGCACCCTGATCGGCGGCAAGTTCAGCACCACCCAGGAGTTCTGGAAGCAGTTCTCGTCGCTGCCGGCGAACTTCACCACCGCTTCGGCGCTGGGCAGCCAGCCGCTGTATGACAAGGTCTACGCCACCACCGGTGCGATCGGTTACATCGGCCCGGACGTGGTGCCGAACCTGAGCGACGCCACCAAGATCGCCAAGGTGCGTGGCTTCTCGCCGAACGACCCGAGCGTGCAGGCCACCCTGGACACGGTGCTGCCGCCGACCGGCGCTGCTGCCAATGACGTGCGCAACTGGGCCCCGGTGTTCACCAACCCGCCGGCCGTCGGCTACCCGATCGTGGGTTACACCACCTTCGAGCTGGGCCAGTGCTACAAGGCCGGCAACGTTGCGCTCGCCCTGCGCGGCTTCCTGCTGGGCCACTACAACGGCAACAACGATGCCGCGTCGCGTGCCCACGGCTTCGTTCCGCTCACCCCGGCCTGGCGTGATGCCATCCGCACCCGCTTCGTGCTCGCCAGCAGCGTCAACGGCGTGAACAACGCCAGCGCCTGCGCCGGCCTCGGCCGCCCGTAATCGCGTCGAACGCAGTGCTTGAACCGAGCGCCGGCCGTGAGGCCGGCGTCTCTTGCGTGTGCTCGCCGGCCCCGGTTCCGGCCGCACTCCGGCCGCTTCGCGCAGTGCCTACGCTGTCTTTTGATGTCGGCTTCACGCAGCCGTCCCCGTCTTACAGAAGCAGGGCGCGTGCCGCCCGATCCTTCAGAGCGCGCCGTGATCGCGGCCGCCCAACCAGGTTGACGAGGTTCAGATGTCGCATCCGCTCACGACCGCTTCGCGCCCGTCCACGCTGCGCCGCAGCCACCCGATGGCCTGGGCCGTCGCCGTTGCGCTTGGCACGGTGGTGGCGCCGGCCAGTCAGGCCCAGCAGGCCTTCAGCCCGGCCTGGTTTGCCGACCGCGGTGCCGCCCAGGGCGCGGCCGCGCAGAGTGGACGCATGCCCAGCGGGGTGCCGATCCAGTTCCAGCTGCCCGCGCAGCAGCAGGATGCAGCCCGCCAGCAGCTGCAACAGTCGATCGACAACCTGGGAACCGCCGCACAGGCCATCGCGCTGCAGCAGCGGCTGCAGCAGGAAGCCAGGCAGGCACGGCGTGACGCGGGATTCGTGGTCGCCGACGGGCTGGGCAAGGACGGCCTGAAGGTGGATGAGAACCCGCTGACGCGGGGCTGGACCAACGCCCGCGAGGCCATCCAGGCGCAGGGCGCCGATGGCCGCGTGCAGGTCAGCATCGAACAGACCGCAGACAAGGCGATCCTGAACTGGGAGACCTTCAACATTGGTTCCAACACCACGTTGAACTTCCTGCAGAACCCTGACTGGGCGGTGTTGAACCGGGTCAACGACCCCAACGCGCGGCCCAGCCAGATCCTCGGCCAGCTGAAGGCCGACGGCAGCGTGTTCGTGGTCAACCGCAACGGCGTGATCTTCGGCAACAACGGCCAGGTGAACGTGCGCAACCTGGTGGCGGCGGCCGCGCGGATCAGCGACACGCAGTTCCGTGATGAAGGCCTGTACAGCGTCAACGCCAGTTCGGATGCGCTGACCGAGGCGTTCGGCAAGGTGATGGTGGAGCGAGGTGCACGCATTGCCACCCATGAGCCCACCACGGCCACGCGCGGGGGCGGCTATGTCCTGTTGGCAGGGCGCAGCGTGGAGAATGCCGGCCAGATCGACACCCGCAAGGGCCAGACCCAGCTCGCCGCGGGCGACAGCTTCGTGATCCGGCGCGGCGTGGGCACGGCACAGAACACGTCGTCCACTACAGGTGGCAACGAGATCGCGCCGCGCTTCGTGGCGGGCAGCACGGCAGGCGATGTGCGCAACAGCGGCCTGATCCAGGCACGCGAAGGCGACATCACGCTGGCCGGACGTCATGTCGAGCAGGCCGGCGTCGCGGTCGCCACCAGCACCCTGAACCAGCGCGGTACCGTGCACCTGCTCACCTCCGCCAGCGATGGCAAGGCCAGCGTGACCCTCGGCCGCGATGCCACCACGGCCATCCTGCTGGAGGACGATGGCAGGACCACCGCGCTTGACAGCCAGCGCCAGGCGCTGCTGAACGAGTCGGCCACCCAGGACAAGGTGCGCAGTACCGCCGCACAGGGCGCGTTCGACAACCTGTCGCGGCTGCAGGATCGGCGCGACCAGTCGCGCGTGGAAATCGTCTCCGGTGGCACGGTCGAGGCCCAGGCCGGGTCGCTGACCCTGGCCACCGGCGGCCAGATCGTGGTCGACGCACGCCAGCGCACGCTGCTGGGCGATGGCGCACGCGTGGATGTATCCGGTGCCACCGGGGTGAAGGTGGCGATGGAGAGCAACCAGCTGGAAATCAACGTGCAGGGCAACGAACTGCGCGATGCCCCGGACGTGCGCGATGCCGGCACGCTCAACAGCAGCCGGGTCTGGGTCGACCGGCGCGGCCTGATCTACGTGCCGGCCGGGACCGGTGGCCATGAAGGCGAACGCTGGTATGCCGGCGGAGGGCTGCTGGAAGTGAGCGGCTACCTGGGCAACCAGCGCCACTCCATCGGCGAATGGGCCGCGCAGGGCGGCACCGTGCAGCTTGCCGGCAGTGAAGTGGTCAGCGCCGCGGGTTCGCGGATCAATCTGTCCGGCGGCAGCCTCGATGTGGCCAGCGGCATGCTCAAGGAGAGCTGGCTGCGCGGCAACGATGGACAGCTGTATCGCCTGGACGACGCGCCGGTGGATCGTGGATTCGCCGGCCTGTATCGCGGTTTTGAAGTGGAACAGGCGCGCTGGGGCATCACCGAAGCCTGGCGCAATCCGTTGATCGGCAATGAATCGCGTTACGAGAATGGCTACACGGTGGGACGCGATGCCGGGCGGCTGCTGGTTTCGGCGCCGACCGCGGTGCTGGAGGGGCAGATCGATACTGCCGTGTTCAATGGCGTGCGGCAGACGCGGGCACCGGGGAGCAGCACCGATGGCTACGTGCAATCGCAGACGGCGGTGGCACGCGGCGCACAGCTGTGGCTGGGGCGCTACGACGGTACCGGCCGCAATGCGGTGTTCGACTCGCAGGTGCGCATCGGCACGGCCGCGGCGGCCACCGCACGCTGGAGCCTGCAAAGCGCGCTGGATGAGAGCCGGCGCAACACCGTCTGGCTTGATGGTGCACAGTTGAGCGCCCAGCAGTGGGGCCGGCTGGACCTGGCGACGGCAGGCGGCATCCGCATCGACGGTGAGCTGGCCCTTGCCGATGGCGGGCAGCTGAACCTGGTCGGTGGCCGCATCGACATCAACGGCCAGGTCCGGATTGGCGGTGGCAGCCTGACTGCCAGCAACCTCCTGGCCGACGCCACCGGCCGCATGCAGGTGGTGCAGGCCAACGGCCGTGGTGTGGTCGCATTGGGCGAAGCGGCGGTGATCGACCTGGACGGGCGCTGGGCAAACCAGCGCCTGGACGGCGGCGCCGGCAGCGCGCAGGCATGGATCAACGGCGGTCGCGTGCAGCTGGAAAGCAGCCATGATGTGTCGTTGGCCGCAGGCAGCCGCATCAGTGTCGATGCAGGTGGACGCGTCGACCTGCAGGGCAAGGCCAGTGCAGGCAAGGGCGGTGACATCGCCCTGCTGGCCGACAGCAGCCAGGTGACCACCGACGGCAGTGGGCGCTTGCAGCTGGACGGGCGGCTCAGCGGCCTGGGCGGCACGGGGGCCGGCACCCTGCAGCTGGCGACCGGGGGCAAGGTGACGTTGGCTGACCGGGCCCGCGACGATGGCAGCCTGTGGTTGTCACCGACGCTGCTGCGCAGCGGATTCGGTCAGTACGACATCAACGGCCATGCCGGGCTTGAGGTGGCCGATGGCACCCGGCTGGACGTGCGCGCACCGACGTTGCGCGTGCGCCAGGCCGCTGCCGATGCAGCGACCGCAGGCGAGGGCCTGGAGGCCTGGACGGCACCGCTGTATGCATTCGACCCGGGTAGCGGGTCGGTCACCCAGCGGCAGGGCGCAAGCGTGCTGCTGCGCTCGCAGCGCAATACGCTGGGCGGAGATGTAAGGATCGGCAGCAACGCGGTCGTGCAGGTCGATGCCGGGCAGTCGATCGAGCTGCGCGGCGGTGGCAACATCGACGTGGCCGGTGCGCTGATCGCAAAGGCAGGCAGCATCCGCCTCGACGATGTGCGCGACAACCAGCAGCGCTACCAGATCGGCGGCACCCCGTTGCGCTATCGCATCGGCAGCAACGCGCTGCTGGATGTGTCCGGCGACAGCTTCGCCGCGGAGGACGCCGCGGGTCGCCACCAGGGCGTGCTGCACTCGGGCGGCAGCATCGGGATCGGCGGTACGCTGGACTGGGAGTCGCGCGATGCGCTGGAGAACCGTCCGCCGGATGCCTTCGTGGTGGTCGAGCGCGGCGCGGTTCTGGATGCGTCCGGTACCCGTGAGACGCTGACGGTGGATGGCAGTGGCACCCGCTCCGTGGCCAGCGACGGCGGCACGATCGTGCTGCGCTCGGCCAATGGCCTGTACCTGGATGGCACGCTGCGGGCGGCGGCCGGTGGCGTGGGCGCGCAGGGCGGCACGCTGGGCGTGGCCTTCGGTGGTGGGGTGTACGAGCGCCGGGCGGGCGCTGCGGAACTTGGCCCGCGTGCAATCACCCTGGTGCAGCAGTCCAGCGATGCAGCCCCTGGCGCGTCCACGCCATTGCAGCACGGGCACGCCGAGCTGTCGGCGGCACAGGTGCAGGCCGGTGGCTTCGACCATCTTTCGGTGTTCGGCGATCTTCGCGCGCAGGGGGATGTCGACCTGCGCGTGGGGCAGAGCCTGCGCCTGTACGGGCTGAGCGATGCCGCGATGGGCATGGCCACCGGCAGCGCGGCGGGATCGGCATTGCACGTGCAGGCGCCCTATGTGCGCCTTGCGCAGGCACGCTGGTTCCGTGACACCTCGGACAATCCCTTTGTGGCTCCGGTGGCGGCCCGTGCCGACGCCGGCAACCACAGTTTCAGCGCCTCGGCACAGGTGCTGGACGTACGCGATACGGTCGATCTGGCCGGCTTCGGCAGCGCCTACCTTGCCAGCAGCGGCGACCTGCGGCTGCTGGCGAAAGTCAGTGGCAACAGCAACTTCTTCGATACCCAGCTGCTGGCGCCGTCGAGCCTGGACATCACGGCCGCGCAGATCTATCCGGTTGCCGGAACCAAGGGCCGTATCGCGGTATCGATCTACGATGTGCTGGGTGGACAGAACAACTGGACCGATGCCAAGGGCGTGCTTCGCATCCATGGCACCGGCGCCACGCCTCCTGCGGCCGATTCGGTGTTCGGTTCGCTGGCGCTGGTTGCCGCCACGGTCGAGCAGGGAGGCGTGGTGCGCGCGCCGCTGGGACAGCTGGTGATCGGCGGCCTGGGCCCAGGCAATGGTGCGTCGCGTATCACGCTGTTGCCCGGCAGTGTGACCTCAAGCAGCGCAGCCGGCCTCAGCGTTCCCTTCGGTGGCACCGTGGATGGCCAGCGCTGGCGCCTGAACGGCAAGGATGTCAGCCCCAGCCTGGTGGGCATGATCAGCGCCGTGGACACGGTGGGTGTCGACCTGCATGCCAACAGTGTCGACATCCAGGCCGGTGCACTGCTGGACCTGTCCGGTGGCGGCACGCTGACCGGCGCAGGGTTCGTCAGTGGCCGCAGCGGCTCGGTGGACGTGCGCAGCCACGCACTGCGTGACGCCAATCCGGCTTACACCTTCAGCGCCAGCAGCAACGCGGTGTATGCCATTGTCCCGTCCTACCGCAACGGCATCGCGCCGCTGGGCCTGGCCGACGGCAGCGCCGACCCGGGCATCGGCCAGCGCATCACCGTGCCTGAAGGGGTGCCGGGCCTGGCGGCGGGCACCTATACGTTGCTGCCGGCGTCCTACGCGCTGCAGCCGGGCGCGTTCCGGGTGGAAGTAGGGGCGCAGGGCACGCAGCAGGCGTTGGCCACCGCCACCGGAACCGGCTCGTGGAAAGTCAGCGGCCAGCAGGCGCAGGGGCTTGCGCCTGCCGCATCGCCGTTGTGGACGGACCTGGTGCTGACCCCGGCCGACGTGGTGCGCCGCCACTCCGGCTACAACGAAACCGGCTACAACGCGTTCGTGCAGGACGATGCGGCGCGCCGTGGCATCGCGCGTGGCATGCAGTCGGTGGACGCCGGCACGCTGCGGCTGACGCTGGGCGCCGGTGCAGGTCTGGGCACCACAGACGCACTGCGCATGCAGGGCATGACACGTTTCGCGGCCGAGGCTGGCAGCAAGGGCTTCGGCGGTACGGTGTCGGTGGTCGGCAATGGTGGCCCGAGCACGCTGGAAGTGCTGGGTGCAGGCCAGCGCGCCAGCGCGGGCAGCATGGCGGCCATTTTCGCCGACGCGCTCACGGCGTTGCAGCCCTCGCGCCTGATGGTCGGTATGACCCTGCGTCCGGACGCCACTCTGCCCGGCACGCTGAATGTGAAATCGGAAGGCGGCGGCGTGCTGGTTCGTTCCGGTGCAACGCTGAGCGCCCCCGAGGTGATCCTGGGCGCAGCAGCCGGTGGCGCGGGCGTGGTGATCGAGCAGGGCGCCGTGATCAGTACGGTCGGGCGTGGAAAGCCCGGCTACGACGCCACCGATGGCTATCTGATGAAGCTCGACGCGACCACGGGCGTGCTGGCCGTGTCCAACGGTCAGACCAACCTGCTGTCGGGGGGCGCGGCCGCCCGGGTGGCGATCGATGTGGGCGCCTGCCGCAGCGACAGCTGCACCGGGCAGACCCGGTTGCTGTCCGAGGGCAGCATCAATGTCAGTACCGAGGGCGGGTTCCAGCTGCGCGACAATGTCAGCTATGGCACGCGCCGGTTGGGCCTGTCGATGACCGCCATCAACCTCGGTGATGCTGCATCGTTGCAGGCGATGGCTGCACAGGGTGCCCTGCCGCAGGGGCTGGCGCTGAACCAGCAGACCCTGCAGCAGCTGCTGCGGGGCAATACCGCGCTTGGCACGCCCGCGCTGGAGACACTGAGCCTGTCCGCGCGCGACGCAATCAATGTATTCGGCAGCGTGGACCTGGACACGCGCAATCCGGCCACCGGCAACAGCAGCCTGCGCGAGCTGGTGCTGGGGGCGCCGGCGATCCATGGCTACGGCAAGGCCGGTGACCAGGCCCGCATCTATGCCGACACGCTGGTATGGGATGGCACACAGGCGGTGTCGACGGTGCTGACCGACGGTACCCCGCAGGCGCCGGGCGCGGCGATGGTCGATCGGCTCGGCCATGGACAGCTCGAGCTCAACACCCGCTCGCTGATCCTCGGACGCGCGCCCTATACACGCCCCAGTTCGGAAGTGCCGGCCAATCGCCAGGTGCTCGGGTTCGACGGCGTCTCGCTGCGGGCCACGCAGCAGGTGCAGTTCGCCGGCAAGGGCACGCTGGATGTCTACCAGGCCCAGGGCGCCTACCAGGCCGGCACGGGCTGGCAGTACAGCGGCGGCGCACTGGACATCCAGGCACCGCTGCTGACCGGCGCGGCGGGAAGCACCCTGCAGGTACGCAGCGGGGGTGATCTGCGCATCAGCGGCGCCGGCCAGACCCAGGGGCACGACGCGCTGGGCGCCGAACTGGGGCTGCAGGCACGCAATATCCTGATCGACTCTGCCGTGGCGCTGGCCTCGGGCCGCCTGCAGGCCAGGGCGGACGGCGACGTGGTGCTGGGCAGCAACGCCCGCATCGACCTGGCCGGGCGTCGCATCCGCATGGACGATCTGGACAAGTACAGCTGGGGCGGGGACGTTGAACTCACCGCGCGCCAGGGCAACGTGCTGGCCGCCGCTGGCTCGAGCATCGACGTCTCGGCATCGAACAACCGCGCAGGCCGGATCACTGCCAATGCGCTGGGCGAAAACGCGGGCCGCATCGAGCTGGCCGGGACCCTGCGTGGCAGCGCGAGCGGTCGCCAGGCCACCGGTGGCAGCACCGTGCCCTATGACAGCGGCGAACTGGTGCTGCGCGCGCAGCAGCTTTCCGACTTCGCCGGCTTGAATCGCCAGCTGGATGCGGGCGGCTTCTTCGGTACCCGCAGCTTCCAGCTCAAGCAGGGCGACCTGACCGTGACCGACACGCTGAAGGCGCGCAACGTTGCGCTCAGCATCGATGGCGGCAGCCTGCATGTGCTCGGTACCATCGACGCCAGCGGAGAGCAGGTGGGAAGCATCCGCCTGGCCGCGCGTGACCGCCTGCAGGTGGATGGGCTGCTGGATGCACACGGCAGCGGGCTGCGGGTGGACAGCTACGGCAAGATCATCGACAGCAGCAACCGTGCGCTGGTGGAGCTGGGCAGTCGCGACGGCGAGGTGGTGCTGGGCAGTGCCGCGCGCGTTGACCTGCGCAGCGGCACCGCAGTTGCACAGGGCACCGCGCCAGGCCAGAACGATGGCGTGGCACGAGGCACCTTCACCCTCAATGTGCCGCGACGGGGCACTGACGATGCAGCAGTGCGCGCCGAGTCCGGTGCGTCGGTCACCGGCGCGCGGGATGTGCTGGTCAATGCCTTCCGGCGCTATACCGACGCGCCGCTGGCAGCGACGCCGGACGTCAATGGCCATCGGCCGCAGCTGGTCACCCAGCAATGGCTGGACACGGTGGTCGATCCGCACAACCAGGCATGGATGAACGCCGCACTCGGCAACGCCGATCTGGCGGCGCGCACTGCGGGACTGGGCAAGGTGCGGCTGCGGCCTGGCGTGGAGATCGTGGGCCAGGTATCGGCCGACAATCCCACCGGCAACCTGACCGTGCGCGGCGACCTGGACCTGTCCGGCTACCGCTATGGTCCGCAGGCCAATCGCAATGACCCCCTGCGCCGTGGATTCGGCGAGTCGGCTGCGCTGGTGCTGCGCGCAGCGGGCGATCTCAGCATCTATGGCAGCATCAATGATGGCTTCGCGCCGCCCCCGGCCAATCCGGATGAGTCGGGCTGGATGCTCGGAGAGACGGCCGATGCCAATACGCTGCGCATCACGCCGCTTGGCGGCGACATCGTGGTGCCCATCGATGGCGTGACGCTGCAGGCCGCGACACGTTTCCCGAAGGGCGCGGTGCTGAACTACGCGATCCCGGTCACGCAGACCGATGTGCCCGCCGGCACCGTGCTGCCGGCGGAGATGCGGCTGGGCGCCCGCCTGCTGCTGGCGGCGGGCACGGTGCTGCCGGCAGCCGTCACCCTCGCCGACGGCACCGTGCTGGCCGCGGGCAGCCTGCTGCAGCAGCCGTTGCAGCTGGCAGCCGGTGACCGGCTGGGCGCGGGCTTCCGGCTCGCTTCGAAAGCAACGCTGGCGGCGCAGCTCTGGCCGGCAGGCGCGGCGTTGCCGGAGGCCATGGAACTGTCCGGCGCGGTTGCACTGGCACCGGGCTCGCTGATTCCGTCGATGACCGCGGTGAAGCTGCCCGGCGGCAAGCCGGTCAACCTGCGGCCGGCCGATGCCAACGGCAGGCAGGGCCGCAACTGGGCGTTGGCGGCAATGTTGCCGGAAGGCACCACGTCGTGGGATGTCACTGCCGTGGCCGGTGCCGATACCTCGGCAGCCGATCCGCGCCTGCGCCGGCTGGACGCCAAGGGCGACCTGATCCTGGCCGACAGCCACTATGGAACGATCGGCACCGTGCAGAAGACCAGCGAGTGGATCGGCGAGCGGGTCCTCACCCTGGATGGCGCGCTTGCGCTGATCGGTGATCCCTCCTACGCCAATCGCCCGTTGAAGGAAGTGGCCGAAGAACTGGGCGTCGACGAGCAGACGCTGTGCGACGCCGGCGAAGGCTTCTGCGGCCTGGCCCCGCGCCTGGTGGCCAAGCAGGCCTCGCTGGACCTGGTGGGCGACGAGTCGGCGGTGGGCATGTCGGCGAAGGAATTCGCCGAGATCTTCGGCATGACCGAAGAGAGCTTCTGCGCGATCACCGACTACTGCTATGGCGGCGGCGAACTGATCGAGAAGACGATCTATGGCTCGAAGCTCGGCACGCCGCTGTGGAGCGTGCTGCGCACCGGCAAGGGCGACCTGCAGCTGCTGGCCGGCCGCGACGTGCGGATGATGTCGGGCTTCGGCGTGTACACCGCCGGCGCCCCGACATCGCTCGGCAACGGGCGCGATGCAGCGTTCAATCCGGATCGGGCGCCGGCACCGGGGCTGTCCACCGTGCTTGGGCCGACCGATGCGGACGGGCGCTATGCAGCCGCCTTGGGGGCATGGCAGGCCTGGTATCCGGACCACGGCGGAAACCTGACCGTTTCCGCGGGCCGCGACATCCGTGGTGACCTGTGGGACAGCGCCGGCCAGGTCGGATTCGACGTCACTCCGCGCAGCCAGACTGAAGGCGCGGGCTTTGCCCCCAGCGCGGTGGGCAACTGGCTGTGGCGCCAGGGCAGCCCGGGGGGGGCCGGGGCGCAGCCCACGGCGACCAGCTGGTGGGTGAACTTCGGCAGCTACACCAGCCTGCCGACGCTGACCGGTGCGCGCATGGTGGGCTTCATGGGCTTCGGCACGCTGGGTGGCGGCAACCTCACCCTCGAGGCCGGCCGTGACGCGGGCGTGGCCAGCGGAACCGTGGTCAATTCACTGGCACGCCATTCGTCCGGCGTGGTGGCAGCGGTGGGCTCGACCGGGCGCGTCGAGGCCGACGGTACGCTGCACCTGACCGGTGGCGGCGACCTGGCGGTGCGCCTGGGTGGCGCGCTGAATCCGAACCTTGCACTGGCAACCAGCGATCCATCGTTGAACCAGCCCAACCTGCCGCTCAGTGGTGCGCTGGTCAACCTGCGCGGGCGCATGCAGCTGGACGCGACACGCATCGGTGGCATGGTCACCAATGTGGCGCACTACGTGGCGCCGTACAGCGGCCTGAGGCAGGAAGATCCGTTCCGCGCGCAGCTGGGCGATGCCATGGGCGGGCCGGTGCTGGTGCTGGGCGACGCGGTGGCGACCCTGCAGTCGCGCGGCGACCTGGTGCTGGCCGGCGTGGCCGACGCCGGCCGGGTGCCGGTGCCCAGCTACAACGCACTGGCGCTGGGCGATGGCCGCACCGCCGCTTCCAGCAGCTGGTTCTCGCTGTGGACCGCCAATACCGCGGTGGACCTGATCTCGGCCGGTGGCGACCTCGCACCTGGCCAGCAGAGGGGAACCGTGATGGCCACCGCCGAGTCCGGCGAACTGTTCGCCGAGGCGGTGAAGCAACGCGGCGGTGCCGATCTTCGCTACTGGCTGTATCCCTCGCAGCTGCGGATGCTGGCCGCCAGCGGCAGCATCCGCCTTGCGGAAACTTCGACCACGGGCGGTGATGCGCGTGATGTGCTGCTGACCGCGCCCTCGGCACGCGGTTCGCTGGAAGTGCTGGCGATGGACTCGATCCTGGTGCCGATGCGCGGTGCCGACATCAGCAGCTCCGGCGCCGATGTGCGCTTGCCGTCGCCGTTCGCACCGGCCTTCACCGCCGAGGTGGGCGCCACGGTGATCGGCAACGCTTCGGTGGATGGCGTGGCAGGCAATCCGCGCGCCTCGCTGCCGCTGTTCGCGTTCGGCCCGAATGCGCCGCTGGCGCGGGAACTGCGCGAAGGCACAAACGCGCCGAATCGATTCTATGCAGTGCAGGGTGACATCGTCGGCCTGAGGACCGGTGGGCAGTGGACGCTGGATAACGCCATGGGCACGCGCAGCCTGCTCAACTGGAGCGATCTTTCCGCCCCGGTGCAGGTGCGCGCCGGCGGCGACATCCTGGTGTCCAGCATCGGCGCGATGAACACCACTGCCACCGACATCACCGTGGTGCAGGCCGGGCGCGATGTGGTGCGCAGCACGGTACGCGTGGCCGGACCGGGCAACGTTGATGTCAGCGCGGGCCGCCAGCTCCGCTTCGAGGACGCGGGCAGCGTGACCACCACCGGCGGCCTGATCCAGGGCGACACCCGGCCGGGTGCCAGCGTTTCCTTGACTGCCGGCGACCAGCACATCGCCTTCGATGCAGTGCGCGCCCGCTACCTGGAGGCTGCCAATCTTGCCGATCCTGCGCAGCCGCTGGGGGCGCAGCCGGGGAAGGTGGCCAAGATCTACGACGCGGAACTGAAGCAGTGGCTGTCGCAGCGATTCGGCATGCGCGTCGACGACGGCTCCGCACTGGCCGCCTTCGATGCGCTGCCGAAGGAGCAGCAGCACATCTTCCTGCGCCAGGTCTTCTATGCCGAACTGCGCGAGGGAGGCCGCGAGTACAACGATGCCGAGGGGCCGCGCTTCGGCTCCTACCTGCGCGGGCGCGAAGCCATCACCACCCTGATGCCGGACAAGGATGCAAACGGTGCGACCCTCGACCGGACCGGCGACATCGTGATGTTCGGTGGCTCCGGCGTGCGTACCGAAGCCGGTGGCAACATCGAGCTGCTGGCGCCGGGCGGCCAGATCGTACTGGGCGTGGCGGGCGAGGTTCCGCCAGCCAGTTCCGGCCTGATCACCCAGGGCCGAGGGGATATCCGGCTGTTCAGCCAGGACAGCGTGCTGCTGGGGCTGTCGCGGGTGATGACCACCTTCGGCGGTGACATCCTGGGCTGGTCGGAGCAGGGCAACATCAACGCCGGGCGCGGCTCGCGCACCACGCTGCTGTATACCCCGCCGCGCCGCGTCTACGACGGCTGGGGCAACGTCGTGCTGTCACCGCTGGCGCCTGCGACCGGCGCGGGCTTCGCCACGCTGAATCCGATTCCGGAAGTGCCGGCCGGCGACGTCGACCTGATCGCGCCCCTCGGCACCATCGACGCGGGCGAGGCGGGCATCCGCGTGTCGGGCAACATCAACCTGGCTGCGCTGCAGGTGCTCAACGCCGCCAACATCCAGGTGCAGGGAGAGAGCAAGGGCCTGCCGGTACTGGCCACGGTGAACGTCAACGCGCTGGCGGCAGCCAGTGCAGCGGCAAACAGTGCCAGCCAGGCCGCACAGGACGTGATGCGCAAGAGCCAGGACGACGCGCGGCGCAACCAGCCGTCGGTGATCAGCGTGCAGATCCTCGGCTTCGGCAGTGGCACCAGCAGCATCCAGCCGCCGGCGCATGGCAACACCGCCAGCGGTGGCTACGACGACAACAGCGCCTTCCAGTTCCCGCAGGCCAGGCGCGATGAAGGCAAGCAGCGCCGCTGAGCATCGAACGGCGCTGCAGGCGGCAGCATCGGGCCAGCCGCCATGGAGGGGTGGCGGCCCCAGCCAGGACGGCACGGAGGGCAGGGAGCGGCCATCAGCGGTGAGGACCACCGACACGGCGCCGCCGGGTGCAGGAGTGCGCCCGGCGGCAGAAGGGCAGCGCATCGTTGCCCGCCAGTAGATCCACGCCATGCGTGGATGCCTCGCCCTGTTCGCCAGTAGATCCACGCCATGCGTGGATGACTTTCCTCCCAAGGCGCACTAGAACCCCACCACCCGCCGATAGCTCAACGCACCGCGCCCGTCGCGCAGCTCCAGCCGCAGCTCCAGGCCGGTGGCCGGCAGCACATCGCCTTCGCCCGGCAACAACGCCCAGCCCGCTCCGGGCTGCCACGCGCGCAGTTCGAAGCGCTGCACGGCGCGTGCGACCACAATGCCCTTCGACGGCTCGGGGGCAGGCAGCGGGTAACGATCAGTGGCAGCGCCACTGGCCCGCCACAACGTATCCCCCTGCCGCCACCAGCGCACGCGCTGCCAGCGCAGCCCGTCGCTGCCCACGCTGCGGGTGATCTCCAGCGCGAAACTCCCGTCCGGGTGGCGCTCACTGGTCAGCGAGGGCGGCAGCAACCGCTGCGGCTGATCCGCCGGACGCACCGCGCCATTCATCAGCGCATCATCGGCACGCATCTCGACATCGCGTTGGAACTGCTGCAGCGCGCGCAATGCATGGGTGGTCTCCGCATCGGCCTGGCGCAGGCGCTGGCCGCTGCTGGCCACACTGTCGATGGCCCGCCAGCAGATCAGTGCCAGCACGCCCATGATGGTGATCGCGATCATCACTTCAATCAGGGTGAAGCCGTGCACCGGGCGCTTCACGGCGTGGCTGTCCAGGGCAGCTGCATCCGTGCCAGCGACTGCCGCGGCGACTGTTCGGCCACCACGCTCAGTTCCAGCTGCGGCTGCCCATCCGCCCCGGTGCCCAGATGCTGCAGCACCAGGAACCGGCTGCGCCCCTGCAGGCAGCGCTGGCGTGCCTCCTGCGGTACCTGTCCGGCCAGGCGCAGTTCCTGCCAGCGATCCTGCGCACACATCAGGGCCAGCCGACGGTCGCGCAGGCGCGACTGATCATCGGTGGCGACCGCGACCGATCGCATCACCGCGGCCAGGGCAATCGACACGATCGCCAGTGCGATCAGCACTTCGATCAGGGTGAATCCGCGCGTGTTCCGTTTCACTGCACGACCTGCAACTGTCCGCTGCCATCATCACGAAGACGCAGCTGGCGACCGTCCAGCGACAGCCGCACTTCCCAGGCAACGCCGATCCACTCCGGGCTCAATTGGATGGCGGTGGCTGGCTGCACCGAAATGCCGGCGGCCTGCCACGTCTGCGGCCGCAGCAGGTCGTCGCGCTCCATGTCCACCCAGCGGCTGCCTTCGCGGCGGCTGAAATGGTAACCGTCGGCGTCGGCCTGCCAGCGCACGGTGTTGCCATCGATGCGGGCCTCGTCGCGCGCGACCTGCAGGCGTTGTGCCAGCCGCTCGGCCTCCTGCCGCAACTGCCGCGCGGGGTCGAGCAGGCTGCCCAGGCCCAGGCCGATGCCGGCCGTGCAGATGCCGATGATCACCAGCACCACCATCAGTTCCAGCAGGGTGAAACCACGCGGAATGTGCAGCATCGACATTGCCTCCGGTCCTTGCCGATGCCTGCCAGCGTATGCGCGGATGATGAAACAAAAGCGTCAGCGGTAGCTGCTAGCGTAGGCGTACACGAACGTGGCGATGGTGCAGGACATGGACAGGCGCTGGGATCGCAATCGGCTGTTGACCGTGCTGGCAGCGACGCTGCTGCTGGCCGTGGTGGCCTACTGGACGGTGACCCTGTCTGCGGTGGCGCCCGCGGCGGTGGCCAGCGAAGCGCCTGCCGAGGCCGCTGTGCGGCCGGTGTTCGCGGCGGCGGCCAGCCTGCCGCTGGTGCGGCTGCTTTCGCCCGGCGCCGTCCAGACCGAAGTGGTGGTGCTGGGGGTGATGGCCGGCGAGCATTCGCCGCTGGCCTTGCTCTCGGTCGATGGCCGTCCTGCAGAAGCGTACGCACCGGGCCAGCGGCTGGGACCCTGCACGGTACTGGCCAGCATCAGTGCCAGCACGGTGGAACTGAACCAGGCCGGGCAGTCGCGCAGCCTGCCGGTGCCGGAGCTGCCACCGGTGCCGACGGATGGCATCGTGCCGGCCGCTGCGCAGCGTGGCGCCCCGTAGCGCCGAGCTCACGCTTGGCTGCAGATGCACGGGTTCAGCGCGCCGGACGCTGCGGCACCACCGAACGACCAAAGGCATCGCCCATGCGCTGCCGCGTGCCTTCCAGGTTGTACTGCATCAGCTGGTTGCCAGGCTGCCGCATCAGGCGCTCGGCATCGGGCAGCGTCGGTGACTTCGCCGGTTTCGGCGCCGGTGCCAGCTTGCGTTGCAGGCAGTCCCAGGCAGGGATGCGCTCGCCGTTGACCTGCACTTCGATGCATGGTGCGGCATCGTCCTGCTGCTTCGCTTCCCCGGCATGGAGCGCTGGCACCACCAGCAGCAGTGCCAGGGCGAGGGCAGGGTGCAGGCCCGCCTTCAATGAACTGCTCATCTCGAATCTCCTGCGGCAACCGGTGTTCTTCAGCGAAGACGTATGGCGAACGCAGTGTCCGCCCGCGAGGGTTGCGGCGCTGTCAAAAGATGACAGGGCTGTCACAAAACTGTTGGCGGCTTTGACGCGACGTGCACGTCCTGTTGGTAGATCCACGCGCCGCTCCATGGCCATTCCCTTCGATACGACGCGATGCCTTCGATGACTCCTGTTCCGTCCCGAGCCGTCCGCCTTCCGCTGCGCCTGCATCCGTTGGTGCTGGCGCTGGCCATGATGCCGATGCCGCTGTTCGCGCAGCAGGCGCCCGCGCCCAGCGTGAACATCAACGAATACATCGTGCGCGGCAACACCGTGCTCGATCCGCGCCAGATCGAACGTGCGGTGGAGCCGTTCCTCGGCCCGGGCAAGACCCTGGCCGATGTCGAGAAGGCGCGTGATGCGGTCAATGCGCTGTACCAGCAGGCCGGTTACCAGTCGGTCTACGTTGAACTGCCGGAACAGCAGGTCAGTGGCGGCGTGGTACTGCTGAAGGTGGAGCAGACGCCGATCGGCCAGCTGCGCGTGGTCGGCACGAAGCACGAGTCGCCCGAACGCATCCGCGAGCGCGTGCCGGCGCTGGCCGAAGGCAAGGTGCCCGATTTCGAGCAGGCGCAGAAGGAACTGACCGCGCTCAACGAAGGCGGGCGCCGGCAGGTGATGCCACTTGTGCGCGAAGGCCAGGTGCCCGGCACCATGGACGTGGACCTGCAGGTTGAAGAGAAGTCGCCGTGGCGCGTCAGCGCGGCACTGAACAACGATCGCAGCGCCGATACCGAGAAGCTGCGCCTGAGCACCGCGCTGGCCTACGACAACCTGTGGCAGCGCGGGCACAGCGTCAACGTCGGCGTGTACCTGGCGCCGCAGGACACCCAGCAGGCCAAGGTGTTCTCGGCGTCGTACATGATGCCGTTCGAAGGCACGCCCTGGAGCCTGGAAGCCTCCGGCTACAAGTCCGACAGCCGGGTGCTCAATGCCGGCGCGCAGGTCGGCACCGGGTCAGGCACCAACGTGATCGGCAATGGCCATTCGATCGGGCTCAAGCTCAACTATCGCCTGGCCGGCAGCCGCCAGTGGTGGCGCCAGCTCAGCCTCGGTGTGGACTTCAAGGACACCGAGGAAGACACGCAGATGGAAAAGGGCAGCCTGAAGACGCCGTTGAAGTATGCGCCGATCACCCTCGCGTTCGTGGGCGTGCGCCAGGGCGAGCAGGACCAGTTGAGCATCAATACCCAGCTGGTGGCCGGCACCCGCCGCCTGCTGGGCTACGGCAGCGATGCCACTGCATTCGGGCAGAAGCGATTCTGGGCCGATCCGAGTTTCGTGGCCTTCAAGGCCGACGTGGCCAACACCCATACCTTCGGCAGCGACTGGCAGTGGTATGCGCGCGGCTCGCTGCAGGTGACCGACGCGCCGCTGGTGTCGGCCGAGCAGTTCGCCGCCGGCGGCATGTACACCGTGCGTGGCTATCTGTCGGCCGAAGCGATCGGCGACTACGGCGGCCTGGCCAGCCTGGAATGGCGCACGCCGGCGTGGTCGCTGTGGAGCGGCACCGACCTGCGCGTCTACAGCTTCGCCGACGCGGCCTACCTGCGCCTGCGCCAGCCGCTGCCCGATCAGCGTGACAAGTACAACCTGGCCTCGGTCGGCCTGGGCGCGCAGCTGCGCCTGGGCGAACACCTGCAGCTGCGCCTGGACTACGCCTGGCCCTACGCCGACGGCCCGGTCACGCGCAAGGACGACCCGCGCCTGCATTTCAACATCAGCACCAGTTACTGACCCTTCCCTTGAACATGCGTTCTCCGGAGACCCTTCGCATGGACCGTTTGCTTTCCCGAGTGTTGTTGCTGCTGGCCGCGCTGGTTGCGCTGCCTGCCGCTGCGGCCGATGCCAATTGGTGGCAGGCCGAATGGAAGTACCGCAAGCCGATCACCGTCGACGCCGGCCCGCAGGGCGCGGGCCTGGCCGGTGACCCGGGCCGCACACCGCTGCTGCTGCGCCTGCATACCGGCAACTTCGGCTTCGATGGCACCCAGGATGCGGGCAGCGACCTGCGTTTCGTCTCGGGCGATGGCCGCACCGTGCTGGCCCACCAGATCGAACAGTTCGATCCCAAGCTCGGCCTGGCACTGGTCTGGGTCGACGTGCCGGCGGTGAGTGCCGCCGCGCCGCAGACGATCTGGATGTACTACGGCAACGACAAGGCCCCGGCCAGCGGCAATGGCCAGCAGGTGTTCGACCCGGACTACACGCTGGTCTACCACTTCGCCGAAGCCAATGCCCCGGCCCGCGACACCACCGCCTATGGCAACAATGCCGGGGCCGTGGTGCCGACGTCGGAAGGCTCGGTGATCGGCCGTGGCGTGCAGCTCGGCGGCGGTCCGCTGCCGCTGCCGGCCAGCGCCTCGCTGGCGCAGCAGGCGGGCGCGCCATTGACCGTTTCCGCGTGGATCAAGCCGGGCAGCAACAGTGCCGCGCAGGCGATCTATGCCCGTCGCGACGGTGCGGCCGAGCTGGTGCTCGGCATCGAGAATCGCGTGCCGTTCGTGCAGCTCAACGGCCAGCGCAGCACGCCTGCGCAGCCGATTCCGGAAGGGCAGTGGGCGCATGTCGCGCTGACCGCAGAGAAGGGGGCGCTGCAGCTGTATCTCAATGGGCGCGTGGTCGCCCAGCTCAGTGGCGATCTGCCGGCCCTGAACACCGCCGCCGTGGTGGGCGCCGATGCTGCGGGTGCGGCGCAGCCGCTGGCCAACTTCGAAGGTGCGCTGGATGAGCTGCGCATCTCGCGGGTGGCGCGCCCGGCGGCGCTGCTGCTGGCCGATGCCACCGCGCAGGGCGCCGATTCGCGCCTGATCAGCTACGGTGCCGACGAGCAGTCGGCCGGGCAGAGCCACTTCGGTTTCATCCTCAAGGCGATGCCGTTCGACGCCTGGGTGGTGGTGGCCATCCTTGGCCTGATGATGCTGCTGTCGTGGGCGATCATGATCGCCAAGAGCCGCCACTTTGGCCGCACCAGCAAGGCCAATGCCGTGTTCACCGAGAGCTTCGGCAAGCTGTCCGGCGTGCCGCTGCGCACCCTGTCCGACATGGACCGCCAGGGCAAGGCGCCGACCGCGATGCACGAGGGTTCGCTGTGGCGCATCTACCAGGTCGCCATCGATGAAATGCAGCAGCGCCACCAGCGTGATGGCAACAGCGGCTACCTCAGCGCGGCCACCATCGCCGCCATCCGCGCCTCGATGGATGCGGTGATGGTGCGCGAGCAGGAAGGCATGGCGCGGCGCATGAACTGGCTGTCCACCACCATTGAAGGCGCGCCCTATGTGGGCCTGTTCGGCACCGTGATCGGCATCATGCTGGTGTTCGTGGTGGCGGCGATGGCCGGCGCGGTGGACATCAACTCGGTGGCGCCGGGCATGGCCGCCGCGCTGTTGTGTACGGCCGCTGGTCTCGGCGTCGCGATCCCGGCCCTGTTCGGCTACAACTACCTGGGTGCACGCGCCGAGGCGATCGGCGCGGACATGGCGGTGTTCATCGACGAGTTCGCCGCGCGCCTGGCCGAAGAGCAGGACGGGCGCGGCCCGGCCGCGGTCCAGGGCTGAGGGGCGCGCCATGGGCCAGAAGGCGAAGTTCGGCATCAAGAAGCGCGAGAAGGGCATCAACGTGACGCCCTTCGTCGACGTGCTGCTGGTGGTGCTGGTGATCTTCATCCTGACCAGCAACGCCTCCATCCCCGGCATCGAGGTCAACCTGCCGAAGGCCAGCAACAGCGTGGCGCTGGAGAAGCCGAAAACCAAGGCAATCACCATCGACCCCAGTGGCCAGGTGTTCCTCGATGCCTACCCGGTGACGATGGCTGAACTGGAAGACCGCCTGCGCACCGAGCGCGCGACCACGCCGGACTTCCCGGTGATCGTGCGCGGCGATGCGCAGGTGCAGTACGCGCGCGTGGTAGAGGTGCTGGACCTGCTGCGGCGGCTGGAGCTGGCCCAGGTCGGGCTGGTCACCGGCAAGGCACAGGGCTGAGGCATGACGGCCCATCAACCCCCTCGACCGGAGCCCGGCATGCGCGGCCGCTCGTTGCTGGTGACCGTCGCGCTGGTGCTGGCCGCGCTGTTGGTGCTCGGCATCGCGGTGCGGTGGTTGCTGTTCAAGGACACCGCCAGTACCCGCAGGCCGGTGGTGCAGCCGCCGATGCTGGCGCTGCCGCCGCCTCCGCCACCGCCCCCGCCACCGCCGGAAAAGCCGCCTGAGCCGGAAACGCCGGAAGAGACGGTACCCGAGCCGGAGCCGCTGGATCAGCCGACCCCGGCGGAAGAACCGACGCCGACCCCGGACAACGCCGACCCGGTAACGATGAATGCCGACGCACAGGCCGGCGGTGACAACTTCGGTATCCAGTCCGGCACAGGCGGCGGCACCTCCGGCGTCGGCCGCGGCGGTGCCGGCAACGCCACCTATGGGCGCTACCTCGGCTATCTGATGCAGCAGGCGATCGCGCGCGACGACAAGGTCAAGCGCCTGGCGTTCCAGCTGCAGGTGAATGTGTGGCTGGCCGCCGATGGCCGCCTGGAGAAGGTCGAGCTGGTGCGCGGCAGTGGCAACGAGGAGGCCGATGCGGCCGTAGTCGATGCGCTGCGTCGCATCGGCAAGGTCGACCAGGCACCGCCGCCGTCGCTCGATTTCCCCGCCCGCGTCCTGATCCAGGGCCGCCGGCCCGGGGCCTGATTCCCGACTTCCGTGATTTCCACTCTTCCGATGAGAACCGTGATGAACGACCACGTCCGCGCACGAACCGACTCCCGCCGCCCGCGGCCGGCCCGACGGGCGCTGCTGTGCTGCGCCGTGCTGCTCAGCCTGGCGGCCCCGGCCGGTGCGATGGCCGCAGAAACCACCATGGTCAAGCTGATCAAGGGCCTGATCGCCAGCGGCGCGCTGAAACCCGAAGACGGCCAGGCGCTGCTGGTGCAGGCCGAAGCCGAAGCGGCCGCCGCCCAACGCACCGCCGCCAGCGGTAGTTCGGCTGCCAGCGGCGGCGTGGCCCTGGAAGCCGGCGACGTGCGCGTGCCTTACGTGCCGCAGAGCGTGCGCGACGGCATCCGTGACGAAGTGCGCCAGGATGTGATGGCGCAAGCGAAATCGGAAGGCTGGGCGGCGCCGAACGAAGTGGCCGAATGGACCAAGCGCATCAAGGTCACCGGTGACATGCGCGTGCGCAGCGAATCGCGCTTCTATTCTGAGCGCAACAGCGACATCGTGAGCAACTGGCCGGCGATCAATTCCGGCAATGGCTTCGATACCAACACCAACACCAACCTGCAGCTGCCGCCGCTGTTGAACAGCCGCCAGGACCGCCGCAACCTGTGGCGCATCCGTGCCCGCCTGGGCATCGAAGCGACCATCGGCCAGCACACCACCGCCGGCGTGCGCCTGGCCAGCGGCAGCAGTAATGGCCCGGTGTCGACCACCGAACAGCTGGGCGGCGGCCTGAGCAAGAAGGATGTGTGGCTGGACCAGGCCTGGCTGGCCTACAGCCCGGCGGACTGGGTGACGGTGCGCGGTGGCCGCTTCGGCAATCCGTTCTGGACCAGCGATACGCTGTTCTCCAACGACCTGAACTTCGACGGCCTGGCCGCCAACCTGAAGTACGACTTCGACGGCGGTGACCTCGACCTGTTCGGCAACCTGGCGGTGGTGCCGCTGGAGTACACCTCCGACAGCTCGCCCAGCCAGAGCCGGGTCAAGACCCCGAACGAGAACAAGTGGCTGTCCGGTGCGCAGGTGGGCATGAACTGGCGCTTCAACGATGACAACGCGCTGCGCGCGGCGCTGGGCTACTACGACTTCAAGAACATCAGTGGCCGCCTGTCTTCGCCGTGCGCACTGTATGCAGGTGCGGTGGGCTGCGATACCGACTGGTCGCGCCCGGCCTTCATGCAGAAGGGCAACACCCTGATGCTGATCCGCGACATCGCGCGCAATCCGCTGGACCCGGCCAACACGCCCACGCCGCAGTACGTCGGCCTGGCCTCGGCGTTCCGCCTGGCCACGCTGAACCTGCGCTGGGATACGCAGCTGGCGCAGGGCATCGGCCTGCGCCTGGACGGTGACTACATCCGCAACCTGGCCTACGACAAGCAGGCGATGTTCAGCCGTGCCAACAATGGCATCGTCAACAACTACGACGCGGGCGGCACCGCCAGCATCAACACCTTCCGCAGCGGCGATACCGCGTGGATGGTGCAGGCCAGCTTCGGTGCCACCGAGCTGAGGGAGAAGGGCCAGTGGCAGGCACTGCTGGGCTACAAGCACATCGAGGCCGATGCGCTGCCGGATGCCTACAACGACCCCAACTTCCACCTGGGCGGCACCAATGCCCGCGGCTACTACGTGGGCGGTGCCTACGCGCTGGATGCGCGCAGCTGGATCAGCGGCAAGTGGATGGCGGCCAAGGAAGTGTCCGGTGCGCCGCTGTCGATCGACGTGTTCCAGCTGGAGTTCAATACCGGCTTCTAGCCGGATCGCGTGATGCAGATCACGGCGGGCGTGGCGGGGGCGCAGCGATGCGCCCGTCTAAGGAAAGGAGACCACGCGTTGCACGAAAGGAGGAGTGGATGAGCCGTCGCAAGCTGTTTGAAAGTCCTGAACCGTCCAGCCAGTTGCTGGGCATCGGGCCTGCCTATGTATCGGTGGAAGGGCTGCGCCAGCATCTGGCGGAGTTCCTGCTGTATGCCGGCCGGCCGGTGGTGATCATGCGCGGGCGCAGCGAAGTGGGCTACTTCCTGCCGGCGCGCTGCTGGCGCCAGCGCGATGACGATCCGCTGGCGGCGGCGGCTGCCGACCAGCTGCTGGATGCGGCCGGTTTCCAGGCCGAGGACATCCAGCAGGTGGAGCAGGAGTTCAACGCCATGCGCCAGCGCACCGTGCTGCATTCACGGCGCTGAGCTGTCGGTGGAGCCGGGCCATGCTCGGCTCTACAGTAGATCCACGCCATGCGCGGATGGGGTTAAGCCGCAGCCCCGCGCTCACTGGTGATGCGTGCACCCTCGCGCATCACCAGGGTCACCGGGGTCTTCTCCACTACCTCCAGCAAGCGCTGCCACTGTGCATCGCTCAGCTCCGCGCTGGCATGCAGGACGCGGTGCACGTGGAAGCGTCCATCCCCGTCACGCTCGGAGCGTAGTTCGGCATGGAACTCACCCAGTTCCCAGCCCTTGCGCTGCGCGTACATGCGCAGGGTGATGGCGGTGCAGGCCGCCAGCGAGGCCAGGTACAGGTCTAACGGGGCGAAGCCCTTGCCCTGGCCGCCAAGCGTTGCGGGCTCGTCCGCATCCACATCGAAGCTGCCATTGCTGATGTGGTGCAGGTAGTTGTCGCCGGTCGAAACAATGCGTGCGTAGGCCATGCGGATCTCCTCTGTAGCGTCGGGCCATGCCCGACGCGTTGGACTCTACCGTCTTGCGCGCTCAGCTGCGCTGCGAATCCAGCGGCTCGTGGCTTTTCTGCACGTCCTGCGCCTTCAGGTAACTCTCGATCAGCAGCTGGTAGTTCGGGAAGATCCTGGTGTAGACCTCCGCCCACTGCTGTGCATCGTCGCGGTTCCAGCTGCGCTGGATCTCCGAGGCAACCGCGGCGGTGTCCATCGGCACCACGCCGGTCTGCACCACGCGCGCCAGGGTGATCTCCTCGGCCATCTTCGAATAGGTGCCCGAGGCATCGATCACCGCGAACACCTGGTAGCCGTCGGCGACGGCGGCGATCGACGGGAACGCCATGCACACGCTAGTGATGGTGCCGGCGATGATCAGCTGTTTGCGGCCAGTGGCCTTCACTGCGGCAACGAATTCGGGATTGTCCCAGGCGTTGATCTCACCCTTGCGCGCCACGTACTGCGCATGCGGCGCGGCGTCGTGGATCTCCGGGATCAGCGGGCCATTCGGGCCCTGCGGCACCGAGGCGGTGGTGATCACCGGCATCCGGGCCAGCGTGGCCATCTTCGCCAGTGCAGTGGCGTGGGCGCGCACGGTGCTGAACGGCATGTCTGCGATGGTCTGGAACAGGCCGCTCTGGTGGTCGATCAGCAGCATCGCGGCGTTGTCCGGATCGATCACCGGGCGTGCGCCGTTGAAGTTGGCGGGGGTACTCA
Organism: Stenotrophomonas sp. GD04024; assembly: GCF_029837545.1. Taxonomy (NCBI): domain Bacteria; kingdom Pseudomonadati; phylum Pseudomonadota; class Gammaproteobacteria; order Lysobacterales; family Lysobacteraceae; genus Stenotrophomonas; species Stenotrophomonas sp. GD04024. The sequence continues at coordinate 87,919 of NZ_JAOEDV010000014.1, forward strand.
TGGTCA
>NZ_JAOEDV010000140.1:0-4561 GCF_029837545.1 Stenotrophomonas sp. GD04024
AGCGAGCGGCTGATGGTGAAGCTGCCGAACACCGGGGCCTCGCGCTGGCCGTAGAACTCGCGGGTACTGTGGTAGCGCGCCACCGCGAACTTCCAGCGGCCATGGGTCAGCGCCATGCCATAGCCGCCCTGGGCGACCACGTGGCGCTTGTCCACGCTGTGGCTGCTGCGGAACGTGTTGCCGTCCAGGGTGATGTCGCGGATCACCCAGGCCGCGTCGGTGGTGACGAACATGTGCCACGACCAGCCGCTGGGACGGCCGCCACGCGTCGGCGCGGTGTTCTCGCCGGCCGGACGCAGCGGCGTGCTGCCGAAATCATCGGGCAGCTTCCAGCCGAAACGCACTTCACCGCCGGCATTGGCCTTGGTTTCCAGGTTGCCGATCGCACCGCCATAGTGGCTGATCGCATCCCAGCCCCAGCCGCCGGCATTGACGCTGGCATCGGCCGGCCAGCGGCGCATGCGCTCGTGGGTCAGCATGAACAGCGGTTCGTTGTGCAGCTGGTTGTCCCAGCCTTCGAACTTCTTGTCATTGAGGATGTCGTGCACCGCATCCTGCACCTGCTTGCCCTGTGCCCATGGACCGACCACGCCCAGCGTCAGCTGGGTGGTCTGCAGGCGGTCGCCGCTGCGCGCGTTGAAGCCAAAGCTGGCGATCAGCACGCCGGCATACGGTCGATCATCCTTGATCAGGTCGCGGCGGGCCGGATCGGTCGGGGTGAAGATGCCCTGGCCGATGCTGAAGATCATGTTCTGCTGCTCGAACCTGCCCGGGTGCAGGCCTTCCAGGTACTGGTTCACCCAGCGCGCCATGCGCGGCAGGCAGGGGTCATCGGTGTAGTCGACCAGGTTCGGCGAGACCAGGGTCAGCTGGGCGCCGTTGGTGTAGCCCTGGTCCTGGTGGCGGCCACCGAACAGGTCGTTGTCGACGCGGATGTTGACCTGTGGCGGGTGGTCGCGCATCGCATCCGGGCCGCATCGTTCGGCGGCCTGGGCGGCAAGGGGGAGGGCAGCGGCAAGCAGGCCGGACAGCCCGAGGGCTGCAAGGCGGGGGTGGGAAGGGGGGCTCATCGGGGCGCGGGTTCTTTTGTCGATTTCAGCCGCGACACGGTACCCCCAGGTGGTCGCCAAAACGACCACATGGCGCTCACTTGTCTGTTCCGAAAACAACATTGTCCAACCGACACAATGTGATACGTGGAGTCGGGGCGGGCCCGCCGGCTGGCGCCATCGCCCGGGTTGGCCAAATCTGTCGTCATCCGCACTTTCCAGTCAGCTGCGGTTGTGGTTGGGTCCCTGCATGCCCTATCCTCTGCGCCGGCGCCTGGGGAGGCGCCACCAAAGGATTCAGGTCCCAGACCCTTTCTCAACCCATGGATTGTGCTTCGCCGTCGGCGAAGTGCTGGATGACTCATATGAACAAATCGAATTCGCTCGCCCCCGTGCTGGCCTGCGCGCTGCTGGGTGCCGGCCTGTTGGGCGTCAGTGCCCCGGCGTCGGCGGGTCTGCGCGACAGCTTCGCAAACAGCCGCACCTCTGCCCAGGAGCAGAGCAAGAAGGGCCAGGCCGAGATTCCGGTCTGCACCAAGCCGCTGGGTTCCATCTCGGTGATCGAGCCGGAAGACGTGGTGAACTGGTGGACCGGCCAGCAGCTGCCGGCGCCTTCGAAGCTGATCAAGGTCTTCGTCAACAAGTCCAAGTGCTTCACCCTGGTGGACCGTGGCGTCGGCATGGCCGCTGCCCAGGCCGAGCGTGCGCTGGCCAGCGAAGGCCAGCTGCGCGGCCGCTCCAACATCGGCAAGGGCCAGATCCGCGCCGCCGACTACGTGCTGGTGCCGGACCTGATCTCGCAGAACAGCAACGCCGGCGGCAACGCCATCGGTGGCCTGCTGGGCGGCCTGATCGGCGGCAAGGCCGGTGCGGTGGTCAGCGGCCTGAACTTCCGCAGCAAGACCGCGGACGTGACCCTCACCCTCACCGACGTGCGCTCCTCCGAGCAGGTGGCCATCGTCGAGGGCAACTCGAAGAAGACCGACCTGGGCTGGGGCGCCGGTGGCGGCCTGTTCGGCGGCGGCGGCATCGGCGCGATGGGCGTGGGTGGCTATGCCAACACCGAAATCGGCCAGGTGATCACCCTGGCCTACCTGCAGGCCTACACCAACATGGTGGCCGAGCTGGGCGGCCTGCCGGCCAATGCCTCGGCGGCCAATTCCGGCCAGGCAGTGACCATGCTCAAGGCCGGTCGCCTGCTGGCCAATGCCAAGGGCACCGGTGCGCCGGTGCGCTCGCTGGAGCCGGGCATGCTGCTGTACCCCACCGGCGTCAAGGAAGGCACCATGTGGGAAGTGGAAGACGAAATGGGCAACAAGGGCTGGGTCAATTCCACCCTGATGGAAACGGCCAAGTAAGCCGCCTGCGTGCCGGCCTCGCGCCGGCACGCGCCGCCTGCCGGGGCCGGTCTTCGTGGACGGCCCTGCCAGGGGCGCGGCCCCGCTGCAACGCAGCGGCTCGCCGGTGCCGCCTTTGACTTTGATGAATACTCTTGGGTTTGTTGCCCTGCGGCCCGATAATGGGGGGCATGGAAATCAAGTCCGACAACCCCGACCACGGCTTCCAGTTCCCCGGCCAGTTCGAGCTCAGCGCCATGGGCCCGGCCAACCGCGGCCTGGAGCATGAGCTTCCCCGTCTGCTGCTGGCTGCCGGCATCGATGTGGTGAACGAACGCATCAGCTGGAAGCATTCGTCCAACGGCAAGTACGTGTCCGTCCGCATCGTGTTCAAGGCCGAGAGCCGCGAGCAGTACGACCTGGCGCACCAGGCGCTGCGCGACCACCCGGAAGTGAAGTGGACGCTGTAGCCGACAGCTGCCCGGCCGACGCCGCCCCGGAAGACCGCGCGCCGCGTCCGGCGGTGGTCCGTGACCTCGGCCGCCAGGCCTATGAACCGGTGTGGCGCGCCATGCAGCGCTTCACCGACCAGCGCAGCGACGCCGACGCCGACGAGCTGTGGGTGGTCGAGCACGATCCGGTGTTCACCCTGGGCCAGGCTGGCAAGGACGAGCACGTGCTGGCGCCGGGCGAGATCCCGGTGCTGCACGTGGACCGCGGCGGCCAGGTGACCTATCACGGCCCCGGCCAGATCGTGGTCTATCCGCTGCTGCGGCTGCCGCGGCTGGGCATTGGTGTGCGCGACTATGTCTGCCGCATCGAGCAGGCCCTCATCGATACCCTGGCCGAGTGGAACATCGGTGCCGAACGCCGCGAGGGTGCCCCGGGTGTCTACGTCGGCGGCGCCAAGATCGCTGCGCTCGGCATCCGCGTGCGCCGCGGCTGCACCTTCCATGGCCTGGCCTTCAACGTGTCCATGGACCTGGAACCCTTCCACCGCATCAACCCCTGTGGCTATCAGGGGTTGCAGGTGACATCGGTAGTAGACTTGGGCGGGCCCTCCGGGATGGAGGCCGTCAAGCCGGTGCTGCTGGACCACCTGGCCCGCCAGTTCGGCCTGCTGCTGCAGCACACGCCCGAACTGCCTGATCTTTCTGCGGCCGCCTGACCGCCCCCCGGAACTGCCATGACTGAAACCACCGCCCGTTCCATTCCCCTGCAGATCGTGCAGGGCGACTCTCCGTCCGCCGCGCCGTTGCAGGCCGGGGTCAAGCAGCTGGGCGGTGACAAGATCAACCGCTCGCCGGTGCAGTTCGCCGATGCGCCGGTGCTGCGCAAGCCGTCCTGGATCCGCGTGCGCATTCCCTCGGGCAATGCCGTGCAGAACCTGAAGGCCAAGCTGCGCGAGAACCGCCTGGTGACCGTGTGCGAGGAAGCCAGCTGCCCGAACATCCACGAATGCTTCGGCCACGGCACGGCCACCTTCATGATTCTCGGCGAGGTCTGCACCCGCCGCTGCTCGTTCTGCGACGTGGCCCACGGCCGCCCCAAGCCGCCGGATGCCAACGAGCCGGCCAGCCTGGGCCAGACCGTGGCCGACATGGGCCTGAAGTACGTGGTGGTGACCAGTGTCGATCGCGATGACCTGCGCGACGGCGGTGCCCAGCACTTCGTCGACTGCATCACCGCCATCCGCGAGAAGTCGCCGGGTACCCGCATTGAAGTGCTGACCCCCGATTTCCGCGGCAAGGGCCGCATGGAGCGCGCGCTGGAGATCCTGGCGCAGAACCCGCCGGATGTGTTCAACCACAACATCGAGACCGTGCCGGACCTGTACCGCAACGTGCGCCCGGGCGCGGATTACCAGTGGTCGCTGAACCTGCTGAAGAACTTCAAGGCGCAGCACCCGGAGGTGCCGACCAAGAGCGGCATCATGCTGGGCCTGGGCGAGGAGTTCGAGCAGATCAAGGCCACCATGCGTGACCTGCGCGCGCATGACGTGGACATGATCACCATCGGCCAGTACCTGCAGCCGACCGCGCACCACCACCCGGTGCTGAAGTACTGGACCCCCGAGGACTACAAGGCGCTGGAAGACTACGGCTACGAGCTGGGCTTCAGCCACGTGGCGTCCGGCCCGATGGTGCGCTCGTCATACCACGCCGACGTGCAGGC
>NZ_JAOEDV010000141.1:0-4198 GCF_029837545.1 Stenotrophomonas sp. GD04024
AAACGCAGTGGACACCTCGCCCGGCGCCTGGCCATAGGCCAGCCCGGACAGCGCGTCCGGCAGCGCCGGCACCGCCACGCTGGACGGACCCAGGGTCTGTTCCAGAGCGTCGAACACGTCGGCATCGAGGTTGTTGCGCGCCTGGTGCAGCACCGACAGGCACAGGAACTGTGCGTCCTCGCCGACCTGCGGGTGCTGCGACAGGCCAAAGCGCGCGCCCGGTGCCAGTGCCCGCCATTGGCCGGCGCCATCGATGGTATGGGCGCGCACGCGCAGTGCGTCCAGATGCTGCTGCGCGCGGCGCTGGCCGCGTGCGTTGTCCTGCCAGCCATAGGGGCCGCAGGTATCACGGTCGACAATGCCCAGGTCGTTGCCCTGCCCGGCCTCGGCGCTGGCCTGGCGACGCTCCAGGGTGCGGTAGTCCCAGGTCGTACGCTCGACCTTGCCTGGCCGCCAGCGGTGCGCGGTGGACCACTGCTGCACGCTGTCGCTGCGCTCGCTCTCGTCGCGGCGATGGAAGCGCACGCGGCCCAGTTCGGTGGTGTCGTTGCTGTGGTCGGCCAGCACCAGGGTGTGCGTGCCGAAGTCCGCGCCGCCGGGCTCGCCGGCATGCTCGAACCAGTAATAGATGCCCTCCTCGGCCAACAGCCGCTGGACGAAGGCCAGGTCGCTTTCCTGGTACTGCGTGGTCAGGCTGCGCCGTGCGTACTGGCTGGCGTCACCCAGCGACCAGCGCCAGGCCGGTGCCAGCCCGCTGTAGTCGGCGAACAGGTCCTCGACGATCTCGACCACGGTCTTGTCGTGGAAGACGTAGCTGTCCACCCGCTGCGACAGGAACGCCAGCCACGGCTGCAGGCGCAGCCGATAGCGCGCCAGGCCGCCATTGCTGCCCAGCCGCTCGGCGGCGGTGATGCGACCGTGCAACGGGCGCAGGCTGCCGTCGGCCTGCTGCAGCTGCAGCAGCGCGCCCTGCCCGATCAGCGGTGCCAGTGACAGGCCGGCATCCAGCGACAGTGCGGTGATCGTCCACTGGAAACCCATGCCGTCGATCTGCTCGACGCCATCGAGGGTTTCGGCCACCAGCACATCGCTCCCCAGTGACGTGTGCAGCCGCAGGAAGCGCTGGGCGTGCGAGGGGCCGGCCAGCGCAGAGCGCAGGGCGGGCCATTGCGGAGCAGGAACGGAGCCATCCATGGAGCAACGCGCGCAGGGCCAAGGGGCCGTGAGCGTGTTGCTGAAACAGGGGCCGAGGAAGAGGGAATTGCGACACGGCAGACAGGTCCACCGTGAAACGCAGGCGCTACCTAGGTGTCGCGCCCGCTAGGAAAACTACGAAATGCCGATCGCATGCAGGACAGGAGGGCGTTACCCGCCAAGTGGCCGACCTGAAAACAGCAGCGAGCCAGCCAAGGCAGGAATCAATGCGCCATGCCACGCGTGATCGCCGCAGCGCGCTGCTTCAGCTGGGCCACGGCATCGGGAATCATTTCCATGCCCACGTCCAGGCCCGGGTTCAGCACCAGGCCGACGCCGTCGCCGATGCCGGCCAGCAGCGCGTGCACCGCAATCGGCATCGCATGGGCAAACTGCGGCAGCTGCTCGTGCCACAGGCCGGCGCGCTCGGGCGAGGTGAACACCGCGAACATCGGTTCGCCGCTCTCGCTGGTCAGCACCAGCGGCGAGATGCTCTCGTCCCAGGCGCCATCTTCGCCGATGGCCTTGTCCAGCAGCACGAACGCCGTCGAGGTCAACAGGCCATCGAGGAACTGCGATGCGGTCAGCGTCCCGTCCTGGGCCTGCAGCAGGCGCACCTCGAGGTCGTTGAGGGGTTCGAACGGGGTGTCGTGGTCCATGGTGGGTTCCGGTACGTGATTGCAGGGCAGACTTTAACAGCCCCGGCGTTCAACCGATGAATCCGTGCCGCCACAGCCAGCCCAGCAGGGCCAGGCCAGCCACGACCACCAGCATCAGCGGCAGGCCGAAGCGGTGCCGCCACGGGATCGGCACCCCACCCAGCTGCTGGTCCATGGTTTCGGTGTCCAGTAACCAGCCGTGCTCGCACCGGGTGCAGGCCAGCTCATAACGGCGCTGGTAGGCGAAGCCGAACAGCAGGTCGATGCGCGCCATCTTGTAGCGCAGCTGCGGCGCGAAGTCGGTTTCCGTTCCGCAACGCAGGCAGTGGTGGGCTTCCGTAGGACCGACGATCATCACCCGTTCCTGCTGGCCGATCAGGATCATGGATCAGCGCGCCTGGCAGGCGGGCTGCTGCAGCAACCACTGCTGCGCCGCAGCCAGCGTGGCGGCATCACTGTCGGTGCGCTGGTCTGGTTCGATCTTCAGCCCATCCCCCTGGCCATTGCGATCCTGCATCACGCTGGTGGTCAGCAGCAGTGCGCTGCCATCGACCAGCGGCCGCATCACGTTGGCAGTGGACAGCCCCGAGGTGGGTTGGCCGAAACTTCGCGTGTGCGGGCGGCCGCGGAAGGCAAGCACGGTCGCCTCGCCGGAACTGGCGGTGCGCGGCCCGGTCAGCACCGCCACCGGCGCGCCTGGGTGTTTCAGCAGATAACCGGGCCCGCCGAGGTCGACCCGCACGCGCTCGCCAAGCCGCACGCTGGACGGTGTCAGCTGCCAGCGCGTGGGGCCGTCCGCGGCGGCGAAGGACCCCACGTCCTCGTCGGCGCTGGGCGTGACGCGCAACAGCGGCGCTGCGCCCAGCAGCATCGGCCACATGTTGCCACCGGTGTTGCCGCGCAGATCGACAATCCAGCCGCAGCGGCTGCCATTGTCCTGGTCATCGATGATCGCCTGCCAGCGCTTGGCACGCTCCTTCATCTGCTGGTGCGCCGTCGGGCCCTGCATGACACCGTAGCCCTCGATCTCCACCCGGCCGATACGCGGGTCCAGTACTTCGGCCGGGGCCGTCGTTGCTTTCGGAGCCGCTGTCGCTGCGCCATTGGCGCGCGCCAGGCGTTCTGCCTTCGCCTGCAGCTGCTTTGCGCTGATCCACTCGCCATGCCCGCCGGAACTGCGGCCGGTGGCCTCCTGCAGCACCGCGCGGGTCTGGGCCGGATCATTCTGCGCCGCCTTCAGGCGCGTACGGATGGCCGGCCAGTCCACGCGGTCGCGGTACAGCGACTCCTTCTCCAGCATGTCCAGCAACTGGGCCTGCGCCTGTGCTGTCGGCAGGTCGATGACGGCCGGGGCGGCAGCCTGCGCGCTGCTGCAGAACAGGGCGCCCAGTGCAGCAGCGATCACGCGAAGATCAAGCGACATTCGACGTTCCTTCGTCTTGGATGAGTACCGCAGCATACGCGCTTGCCGCTGTGGTTGTATGTCGGCTTTGGCACGCGCCGCGCACAGCAACATTTGCAACTTTGCTCATGTTGTCACTCGGGCAAAAGCGCGAAGGTGGCTCTGCCGGCGCGCTTTGCGCTGGCCGGGATTGGCGTCCTGAATCAAACATCGAAGCGATCGAGTTGCCGCCTCAACGGCAATCGCGACAATGCACCGGCTCGCCCATGGTGGGCGGTGCGTGGGGATCCTCGTGATCCGTCGGCTTTTATCGCTTCGATTTTGACCGGCACGCCAACCCGCACCGCCCGCCACCTTGCATCCCGCAGGTGGCCTTGCCCTGTGAGGTTGCTGCCATGAACACGCCCTACCCCGCCTATCCCCGTCTGCACGCCCTGCTGGGCGATGCCCTGCCCGGCCTGGCGCTGCCCACTCCCGTGGCTGAAGCGCTGGAAGATGCATTGTGCGACGGCGACGGCGATGCCGCGCCGTCAGCCTTCTTCGCCCGGTTGCGCGGTATCGCGCAAAGCCACGCTGCCGATGGCCAGGCCTGGCGCGAACGGCACCTCAGCGAGTCGCGTGGCCGGGAACTGGCCGAGGCCACGCGGTGCCTCGCGGCGGTGTCCGCCTGCGGGGGTGTGTTGCTGGCGGCGCAGTCGGCGCGCGAGATGGATGATGCGGCAGCGCAGTGCCCGCCGCAGGTGGAGGAAGGCCTGCTGCATGCGGTGGTGGTGCTGGCCGATCATGCGGGCGGGTTGGTGGCACCGGGTGCACGCGCGGGATCGTGACGCCGATGGATTCGTGTCGACCAAGGTCGACACCCACCAGAGCAGATTATGGCGTCGGTTGGAACCCGGAGCAGGTCATGGCGCCGGTTGGAATCCAGAGCGGATTGGAATCCAGA
>NZ_JAOEDV010000142.1:0-4014 GCF_029837545.1 Stenotrophomonas sp. GD04024
GGGCGAGTTCAAGGTCAAGGCGGGCGAGCATCCGTTCATGGGGGGCAGCAGCACGCCGGCCAGCCTGCCGCCGTTGCCCGCCTTCACGATCAAGCCCGATCCGGGCCGCACCTTCGAGAGCACCTTCGCCTACGACCAGTTGCGCAGCATCGCCGCGCAGTCCACACCGATCGAGTTCGTCATGATGATGGCGCCGACCTTCGGCTTCGATGTACCCGCGCGGACCTACATGAGGCTGCAGGACGCACTGAAGGATGGCAGCCTGCAGGCGCCCGAACACAAGGTCATGGCGGGTGCGCCTTACCCGGCCGATTACGACAACAGCAAGCGTATCATCCGCGTGAACAGCATGGCGGCTGACCGCGCAGCGACTACCATCGAAGCGTCACGCGAGCTGCTGGCCGTGCTGTTGCACGAATTCGGGCACCACGTCGACAACGTGCTGCGCAGCGATCTGGCCGAGAAGGATGCGAACGGCAAGCCGACCCTCGCTGCAGACAGCGGCAAGGAAGAAGGGGCCGCCCTCGCCTATCGCCTGGCGTTCTTCGACCTGGAAGGTACGCACGAAACCGAATACGCGCAGTACACCTCGCCCGAGTACAACGGTGCGTTGAAGGTGAACTATGCCGAGGTGCAGGCGGCACTGAAGCAACAGGGGCCATTCGCGCAGGAGACCAACAAGAGCGAGGATGGGCGCTACGAGGGGTTCAGCGCGGGTGATGGCCAGAACCATGACAAGCGACCCAACGAGTCGTTTGGGCATCGGTCGATTGAGGCAGTGCTGGGCAAAGTTGGCTTCAGTCGCTCAGATATGAACTCTATCTATTTCGGCAACTGGCTTCGGGATTACTCGCAGCTGCTTGATCCGAAGATCGTCCGTCCGCCGAATCTTCCCAAAGACCTTGGCAAGTACATCTCCCGCTCTGCACTGACGAAGGTTGTCGACGTCCTGGCGGGTAGCGAGTTCTATGCTCTACGCAGAGGGAACTACCGCAACTATGGTGTCACCACGGATAGGCTGGGCGTATACCGTCCCAGCGAACATATCGACAATCCCAAGAACATCAAGCCGTCGCCTCCAGACCCGCGAACCATCGATCCGGACTTCGAGCCATGGATAACTCCAGGCAGCGACCTGCTCAAGGTCGATCCGAACCGCTCGATGAAGCGCTATATCGTCCGCTCAAGCGACTTCATGGAGTCCGAACTTCGAAAGGCCATGTCACTGGGAAAGACACCTGATGGGATGCGTCATTTTGGCTCGGCGCTCCATGTGCTCGAAGACTATTTTGCCCATTCCAATTTTTGCGAGCTGAGCCTTCGAAAGCTCGGGCATGGCAAAGTGCTGCCTTGGACGGCAACAGCAACCTGCAAACATTCGTATCCCGTCGTCACGGGCATGTTCGGCTCAACCGACGTCATTGCCAGCCTGGCAGAACCCATCGCACACAAGGTTTTTGGCATTGAGAGCTGGGAATTCAAGGCCAGCAGGCCCGGCGATCGTTCGGACGGCGAGAAGATCATGCTGATACTGCTATCCGAGCACAGTGACAATAGGTACTACGAAGCCTTCGAGAAGTTCCTCAAACTCCGTGACCGCATCGCAAGCATTCCTGGCCACGAGTACCTTGAACGTGCCGGCTGGATTGCCAGCGCCCCAATGCGTCTCGTGCTGAATTCATACAATTTTGTCTACCAGCAACTGCTTCTACTTGTGGGCAACAGCGTTGACGATGCACAGACCATGTTCGACTCTGATCCCAAAAAGAGCGGCTCAACGGATCCGAGCCACTCCCAGCTTGCCAAGGATCACGACGTGCATCCCTTGCATACGCTCGCTGCCACCCTGGCCAGCAGCGCGGTGCAGCAGGTAGGCGCAGCGATGTACAAATACTGGCAGGGCGCGGCAACGACAAGTCCGGCTGACATCGCAAAAGCCTACCTGGTGCACCCGCAGGACACCTCATGGCAGGATGGGGTAGTACGGGCATGGGCACAGAAACATCCCGCTGATATCCGGCGTGCTGCGTCAGCGACCGAGCTTGAACACTTGCATGAAGAACACGGAAAGCACGCCTTGGAGGAGATTCGCCGGGTGGGTCGTTATGGATCCAAAAGTTGGGACTACATCACGGAGTTCTACGAGGACCTGTTTGGTGAGAAGAATCAGGTGAAGTCTAAGAAATGATCAAGAAACTTTTCATTGCCTCATTCCTCGCGCTCGGCTTCGGCGCGTGCAGCGACGGACAGACTGCAGACCCTGCGCGTGGCGAGGCCAAGGTCGCCACGGATCTAACGTTCAACGAAGACTACGTCGAGTACAGAGGGCATCGCCTGACGTTCAAGCAGGATCTTGCCGCCTGGGAAAACGTACTTGGGCCTACGCACCGCAATGCCCTTTCGGATGTCCCAGACATCGTTGTTTGGGACGACCTGGGCATCCGTATCTATACGAACTATCCGAAGGACCTGACGGTCCGCACAGTCGCCGTCACCCTGAAGGGCCTGCCGGAAGACGCGCTGGCATACATTGCACCCGGCGAAGGCATTCGTCCCCGTAGTAACTACGCCGGAGCTATCTCGGTTAGTGCGGTGAGGGTGGACAGGAATACGCGGGTCGGAGACATTGCGCGGCTCAGTAATGATCGGCTACGCATCGACTGCAGCCACGGCATCAATCTTTGCACGGCAAGCCGCAAGGATGATCAGTTCATGGATGTCAGCACGTACTTTGGCGTCGACGATCGCCGCTATGACAGCATCCCCTATGAAATCGAGTTTGGTCCAGGAGGAAGTGGCTCCCGCTGAACCTCCCGCTGCGCCGAGGTTCCTCTCCGGATCCACGCTCACAGGAATTCCTCAAGCTTCGAGACCGGATTGCGCGCATACCTGGGCATGAGTATCTGGAGCGTGCCGGCTGGATCGCCAGCGCACCAATGCGCGCTGTTCTCAACTGCTACAACTTCGTTTATCAACAGCTGCTGCTACTCGTGGGCAACAGTGTGGATGACGCACAGACGATGTTCGATTCCGACCCGAACAAGAGCGGATCGACTGACCCAAGCCATTCCCAGCTGGCTCAACAGGCTGTCCTCCAAGTTGGCCAGGCCATGGCCGGGCAATGGAGGGGCGATGCTTCACGCGATCCGGTCAAAATCGCGCAGTCTTATCTAGTTCACCCCAATGACACGAACTGGCAGGACGCCATCGTTGGAGCTTGGGCGAAAGGCCATGCGGCGGCCATACGGCGCGCCTCATCAGCCACCGAACTTGAGCACTTGCATGAAGAACATGGAAAGCATGCACTGGAGAGCATCCGCCGCGTGGGTCGCTACGGTTCCGACAGCTGGGACTACATCACTCGCTTCTATGAAGATCTTTTTGGCGAGAAGAATCAGGTCAAACCATAATGATCAAGAGATACATGCTCTCTGCCGTTCTTTTCCTCCTGATGCCTGGCTGCAATGCAGCGCCGTCAGATCCTGGGCTAGCCCGGCAACCAAGAGTGGAATTTGACAAGGGCTCCTTCTCCATCAACGGCAAGACCGCAAGAATAGGCGCCTCCTCTGCGGAGTGGATTTCCGCGCTTGGAACAAAGTACAGATACGCCGATCCGAAGTCTGCCGACATGATGATCTGGGATGATCTCGGCATATTTGTCTATACCGACCTGCCAAAGAAAGATCAGGTCAATACAGTTGCATTCGCTTTTCACCAAAATTCCACCGCCGATCTTGCCTTACCCGGCACCGGACAGGCCATCAGACCCAAACGAATGTTCAACGGCGAGATTGTCATCGGAAGCGTACGGTTCAACGGTGATATGAAGATCGGCGACATCCCGGCCGCGAGCAAATTGACCTTTGAGGTTCACCGCAGCAATGGCATTGCGACATGCACCACGAACCGGGTTGATGGCAATTCTCGCGGCTACTCGATCTACTTCACCGTTGATGAAAAGCGGTATGACAGCGTTCCATACACTATAGAGATCAGCAACGCACTTTAGTCCTC
>NZ_JAOEDV010000143.1:0-3978 GCF_029837545.1 Stenotrophomonas sp. GD04024
TGCTCCGACTTCTCCTTCATGCCGGCCTCGGCGTAGTCACGCACGTCCTGGGTGATCTTCATCGAGCAGAAGTGCGGGCCGCACATCGAACAGAAGTGGGCCAGCTTGTGCGCGTCCTTCGGCAGGGTCTCATCATGGAACTCCTTGGCCTTCTCCGGATCCAGGCCAAGATGGAACTGGTCCTCCCAGCGGAATTCGAAGCGCGCCTTGCTCAGCGCGTTGTCGCGCACCTGCGCACCCGGGTGGCCCTTGGCGAGGTCGGCCGCATGCGCGGCGATGCGGTAGGCCATGATGCCGTCGCGCACGTCCTGGCGGTTGGGCAGGCCCAGGTGCTCCTTCGGCGTCACGTAGCACAGCATGGCGGTGCCGAACCAGCCGATCATCGCCGCGCCGATCGCACTGGTGATGTGGTCGTAGCCGGGTGCGATGTCGGTGGTCAGCGGCCCCAGCGTGTAGAACGGCGCTTCGCCACACTCGCGCAGCTGCTTGTCCATGTTCTCCTTGATCAGCTGCATCGGCACGTGGCCGGGGCCTTCGATCATGGTCTGCACGTCGTGCTTCCAGGCAATCTTCGTCAACTCCCCCAGCGTTTCCAGTTCGCCGAACTGCGCTGCATCGTTGGCATCGGCGATGCAGCCCGGGCGCAGGCCGTCGCCCAGCGAGAAGGTCACGTCGTAGGCCTTCATGATCTCGCAGATCTCTTCGAAATGCGTGTAGAGGAAGTTCTCCCTGTGATGTGCCAGGCACCACTTGGCCATGATCGAACCACCACGGCTGACGATGCCGGTCACCCGCTTGGCGGTGAGCGGCACATAGCGCAGCAGCACGCCGGCATGGATGGTGAAGTAATCCACGCCCTGCTCGGCCTGCTCGATCAGCGTGTCGCGGAAGATCTCCCAGGTGAGTGCCTCGGCGCGGCCGTCGACCTTCTCCAGCGCCTGGTAGATCGGCACGGTACCGATCGCCACCGGCGAGTTGCGGATGATCCATTCGCGGGTTTCGTGGATGTGCTTGCCGGTGGACAGGTCCATCACCGTGTCGCCGCCCCAGCGGATCGCCCACACCAGCTTCTCCACCTCCTCGGCGATGCCGGAGGACACCGCGCTGTTGCCGATGTTGGCGTTGATCTTGGTGAGGAAGTTGCGGCCGATGATCATCGGCTCGCTTTCCGGATGGTTGATGTTGTTGGGCAGCACCGCACGGCCGCGGGCGATCTCGTCGCGCACGAATTCCGGAGTGATGATCTTCTGGATCGACGCCCCGAACGCCTCGCCCGGATGCTGCTGCAGCAGGCCGGCGTCGCGGATCGCTTCCAGCCGCTGGTTCTCACGGATGGCGACGAATTCCATTTCCGGCGTGATGATGCCGCGCCGCGCGTAATGCATCTGCGTGACGTTGGCGCCGGCGCGTGCACGGCGCGGCAGGCTGCGTGCAGGGAAGCGCACCGCATCGAGCTTCGGGTCATGCTCGCGATCGCGACCGAATGAAGAACTCAGGCCTTCGAGCTGCTCGGTGTCGCCGCGCTCTTCCACCCAGCCGCGACGCAGCGCCGGCAAGCCAGCGGACAGATCGATGTGCACTTCCGGATCGGTATACGGGCCCGACGTGTCGTAGACCGTGACCGGTGCATTCTCTTCGCCGCCGAACAGCGTCGGCGTGCGGGTCAGCGCGATCTCGCGCATCGGCACCTGCAGGTCCGGGCGCGAGCCGGGCACGTGGATCTTGCGCGAGCCGGGAATGGGCCGGGTCACGGATTCGGAGAGTTGCTGGGCCTGTTGCTGCAGGGCAGAGAGCTGTGCGTCCATCGGGCATCGTCCAGGAAGGTCAGGGACGAAGCGGCGGCGCACTGCCGCCACGCGCGGACGGTCCCTGGGCGGAGTCCGGGCATGGCAGCATTGCAAAGCTTCCCTACGCCGGTATGAGCCGGATCAGGTTCCAAGGGACTGTCTCAACCGTGGCCGTTTGGCCGCGGTACCCCCGCTTCTTGCTGCGCATTAGAGCATAGAAAGCACTGCAGCTCATGACCGTTGCAGCCGCGCATCGCGTGGATTCGTTGTTTCTGTACTAACAGAGCCGTGACATCGCGTTCAGTAACGTGCACGTCCGTCGCATTCCAGCGACCGATGCTTCCTTCGCCGCCGACGCGGCCCCTGCCCGGCTCGCGCTGCACGCCGCCGGCCCCTCGCTGCAAGCTCTGCTCGCTCCGCTCAATCCCTTGATCGGAGAAGCTCCTTCATGGTGTTTCGCATTTCCATCGCACTGGTGCTCGTCCTGGTGCTGCTGGCTGGCTTCGCGCCCGGCCCGTTCAATACCGTCGTCCAGTCGGTACTCGCCGATGTCATCCGCAGTGTCGGTTGGCTCTATCTTCTGGTCGTGTTCCTGGCGCTGACCTTCCTGATGTACCTGGCCTTCGGTCGTTTCGGCAACCTGCGCATCGGCGGTGAAGATGCCGAACCGGAGTTCTCGCGCGCCAGCTGGATGTCGATGCTGTTCGCCGCAGGCATGGGCATCGGCCTGGTGTTCTGGGGCGCCGCCGAGCCGATTTCCCACTTCACCAAGCCACCGGAAGGCCTGGCCCCGCAGAGCATGGACGCGGCGCGGGCTTCGATGCGCTATGCATTCTTCCATTGGGGCCTGCACCCCTGGGCAATCTACGCGCTGATCGGCCTGGCGATGGCCTGGTTCCAGTTCAACCGCAACGGCCGCGGCCTGGTCAGCGACATGCTGCAGCCGATCATCGGCCGCCACCATCGCGGCTGGATCGGGCGCGTGGTCAACATTGCAGCGGTCGTTGCCACTGCGATTGGCGTGGCCACCACGCTGGGCTTCGGCACCATCCAGATCGCTGCCGGCATGGAGCGCGTGTTCGGCCTGCACGCGGGCGTGCCCCTGCAGCTGACCATCATCGCCATCGCGTTCGTGCTGTACATGGCGTCCACCGCCAGTGGCGTGGAGCGCGGAGTGAAGTGGCTGTCCAACTTCAACCTTGCGCTGGCCGCGCTGCTGGCCGCCACCGTACTGGTGCTGGGCCCGACCGGATTCATCTTCGATACGTTCACCACCACCCTGGGCTCGTACCTCAACCAGCTGGTGACGATGAGTCTGCGCATGTCGCCGTTCTCGGGCAGCACCTGGGTGGCGGACTGGACCATCTTCTACTGGGCGTGGTGGATTTCCTGGGCCCCGTTCGTCGGCTCGTTCATCGCGCGTATCTCGCGCGGACGCAGTGTCCGCGAGTTCGTCATCGGCGTGGTGCTGGCACCGACCGTGCTGGGCTTCTTCTGGTTCGCGGTGTTTGGCGGCACCGCGCTGTGGGCGCAGATCTTCGGCCATGCCGATCTGGTACAGGCACTGGGCAACGGCTATGAAACGGTGCTGTTCACGCTGTTTGACAGCATGCCGCTGCCCTTGCTGCTTTCCTGCATCGCGCTGGTGCTGCTGATGATCTTCTTCGTGACATCGGCCGATTCGGCGGTGCTGGTGCTGGCCAGCATGTCCACCGATGAAGCGGGCGATCCGCCGTTGAAGCGCAAGCTGGCCTGGGGCATCGCGGTGGCATTGATCGCAGCGGCGCTGCTGCTGGCGGGCGGCCTGGATGCGCTGCAGGGCATGATCACGATCGCGGCATTGCCATTTGCGCTGCTGATGGTGCTGGTGATGGTGTCGCTGTACCGGGTGCTGGACCAGGAGTACACGCGCGAGCGGCGGCAGGCACAGCGCCAGCGGCACATGATCGATGCGTGGATAGCGCGCGAGATGGCAGCGCAGGAAGAGACGCAGGCGGAGGCGGCACGCGCTCAGGATTCGGATTGAGGGTGTTTTGTAGCCTGCGGCTGCACCGCTTTTTTCAAGCAACGGCAACAGCAACTTCAACAGCGGCTCTGGATTGCTGCTGGTTGGGCGGGGCGGTGTGGGCCGGCAGGACACGCCGTAAACCCCCAGACCGGCCCAGCCGCTGGCGGCTGTGCGTTCGGGCGC
>NZ_JAOEDV010000144.1:0-3781 GCF_029837545.1 Stenotrophomonas sp. GD04024
CGGAAGCGCGAGCCAACGCCCGGGGTGCTGTCCAGGTCGATGCGGCCGTGGTGCTTGTTGATGATGCTGTAGGAGATCGACAGGCCCAGCCCGGTGCCGCTGCCCACCGGCTTGGTGGTGAAGAACGGATCGAAGATGCGCTGGCGCAGTTCCGGCGAGATGCCGCCGCCGGTGTCTTCGAACTCCACCCAGACATGATCGCCATCAACGCCGGTGCGCACGGTGATGGTGCCGCGCTCGGCGATGGCGTGGCCGGCGTTGAGCAGCAGGTTCATGTAGACCTGGTTCAGTTCCGACGGCAGGCACTCCACCAGCGGCAGCTGGCCGAACTCGCGCACCAGGGTGACCTTGTACTTGAGCTCGTTCCAGATGATGTTGATGGTCGATTCCAGGCCCGCATGCAGGTCGACCAGCTTCCACGACTCATCGCGACCGGAATACGAGAAGTCCTTCAGGTCGCGCACGATGCGGGTCACCCGCTCGATGCCCTCGCGCGACTCGGCCATCAGCTGCGGCAGGTCGCGGCTGATGAAGTCGATGTCGAGGCGGTCACGGATATCGTCGATCTCCGGAATCAACGCCTTCGGATCCGGCGCACGCAGGGCGCGCTCGTAGGCCTCGATCACGGTGAACAGACTGCGCAGGTATTCCTGCAGGCTGCCCAGGTTGGAGTGCACGTAACCGATCGGGTTGTTGATCTCGTGCGCCACACCCGCGGCGAGCTGGCCGATCGAGGCCATCTTTTCCGATTGCAGCAGCTTTTCCTGGGTGCCGTTGCGGCGCAGGTAGGCCTGGCGCAGTTCGGCGTGGCGCTGCTGCAGCTCGCGTTCGTAGTCTTCCTGCCCTTCGATGTGGCGGAACAACGCCAGGAAGTGCCCTTCGCCGACCGGGCCGTGGTGGTACAGGTGGGCGATGACCACGCCCTCGCCCAGCGGCAGGCTGCCGTTCCAGTGACCATGCTGGCGCGCCTGCTCCAGCGCATCGGGCGGCAACAGTTCACGCAGGCGCTGCGGCGGCGGCAATGCGCCGTCCTCGCCGTTGGCCAGCAGGTTCTGCGCGGCCGGATTGGCCAGGGCCACCTGCCCGTCCTCGGTGAACAGCAGCAGGCCTTCGCGCAGGCGCTCAAGCAGCGCCTGCAGCACCGGCTGCGGCGGAAGGGGGGCGGTAACCAGGGCGTTGGCAGCGGACACGGCAACTCGGGGCGTTCGAACAGGCGCCCAATATACGCGGTCGCGCGGCGGGCTTCAGCCCGCGGGGAGGGGGTGTGCGATCGCCGTCGCGTCAGGCGACGGCGAGGGGGCGGCGGGCGGTGACCGTGTGCGACTGACCCTTGGCGTCGTAGGCCGAGGCGTCTTCGGTACGGCCCAGCTGGCGCAGCGCCCAGTTGACCTCACGGCGGCGGCGCGACAGCAGCACACCGTTGGCCCGGTTGCGTTCGGCCAGTTCCTGCAGCTGTTCGCCCTCGCCGACCGGCGGCGCACCTTCCAGCGCACGCAGCGCTTCCAGCTTGGCGCCGGTGGCACGGATCAGGGCGTGCACGTCGTGCTCGACCAGGGCCTGGCGCTCAACGTCCAGGGCCTGGGCGAGACGCTGCAGCGGCTCGCTCATCGCTGCGGTCATCCCTGCAGCTGCTGGTCCAGATCGAGCATGCGCGAAGCGATCGCGTCCGGATTGATCTTGTAGGTGCCGTTCTGCAGCGACTCGCGCACGGCGGCCACGCGCTGGGCGTCGATCGCCGGGGCGGTGGTCAGCTCACGCTCGATGGCCTGCAGATTGGTGGCCTCGCCGGTCAGGCGCAGGCTGTCGGCGGCCTCGACCGGGCGCGCCGGCGAATCGCTGCTGACGCCGGGCTTGCTGGCCGGGGTCGTCACGCTGCGCAGTGCCTGGGGGACCTGCAGGTTGCCGTCGATTTTCTGGCTCATGGGGTGTCCTGGAGTTGCCGTTCACAAGGGATAACGGCCGCTGGGCCGCGATCTTTAGGGATATTCTGCGTCAATTCAACGCGCCACGATTACGTCACCTGCGGCATCGACCGTGCCCTGCACGATCCTCCGCGAGGACAGGTTCTCCACCGAGACCCGTTCATTCTCGCCCGCATCACCCATCGCACGGCCGGCAATGCGGACTTCGACCGAGCCGCGACGCGACACCAGCGCCACATTGTCTCCTCGCTTGATGAGACGCTGCACCACCAGGTCGTTGTTCGACAGCAGGGCCCCGGCCTGCAACGGACGGCGGGCGATGCGGCCGATCGCCGCGTTGGGATCGGCCAGTACCGCACCGGCTATCCGGGCTGCATCACGCTGGGCAGTGGTGATATCGGCGGCGGTAAGGGTTTCTCCAGTGCCGATTCCACGATTGAGTACCAGCACGGTCTGGTTGCGCCGTACCTTCACCGGCACGAACAGGCGCCAGCCACCTGCATCGGGACAGCTGACCTCCACCGTGGTGTTGGCAGTGGGCTGCACCTGCAACGCGCCACCACACTTCGGCAGGCGCAGCGCGTCGGCCACCTGGGCCTCGCCCTCGCTGCCGGCCGGCAGCGTCGACAACGCCGCGGCGCGGATGCTGGCCACGGGCTGCCAGTCGGCGGCGCCCGCCCAGGGCGTGGCCAGGGCCAGGGCGATGGCATAGAGAAATGTGACCCGGCGCATGGCGCCTCCTGTCGAGGGGATCTGGCCCAGATGCGTGCAAGGGATGTGCCAGATCGACGGGGTCGCCTTCTGTAGAGTCGAGCCATGCTCGACTGCTCTTCTCCGAACAGCCAGTCGAGCATGGCTCGACTCTACAAGAGACTCGGCCGAGCATGGCTCGAC
Organism: Stenotrophomonas sp. GD04024; assembly: GCF_029837545.1. Lineage (NCBI taxonomy): Bacteria > Pseudomonadati > Pseudomonadota > Gammaproteobacteria > Lysobacterales > Lysobacteraceae > Stenotrophomonas > Stenotrophomonas sp. GD04024. Next base: position 2,817 of record NZ_JAOEDV010000144.1, read on the forward strand.
TCTACGAAAGCGCTCAAGTTCGGTGCCGAGCACGCCGATACAGCAGCCATGTCCCATGACCTGCTCAACCGGATCGACCAGCGGACCCGACTGGCCGGCCACAACCGCCTGGCGCTGCTGCTGTTCCGTCTCGGCGGACGTCAGCTTTTTGGCGTCAATGTCTTCAAGGTGCAGGAAGTCCTGCGCCGCCCGGAGCTGTTCCAGGTGCCCGGGCTGCCCAGCCAGTTCTCCGGCGTGGCCGATGTGCGGGGCCGCTCGGTGCCGGTGCTGGACCTGGGCCTGGCGATCGGCCACCCCGAGCGTGAACCCGATGCGGACACCTCGCCCGGCTACCTGGTCGTCACTGAATTCAACCGCTCGATCCAGGGCTTCCTGGTCAGTGGCGTGGAGCGCATCGTCAACATCGCGGTGGAAGACATCCACCCACCGCCGGAGCTGGGCGCTGAATCGAGCTACCTGACCGCCGTGACCCGCTTCCAGGGCGAGCTGATCCAGGTGATCGACGTCGAAAGCGTGCTGGCCGACATTGCCCAGGTCCGCGGTGAAGCCGTGCTCGACCCGGCGATGGCGATGCCCGCCGATGGCCCGCAGCTGCAGGTGCTGGTGGTGGACGACTCGCGCGTGGCCCGCCAGCAGATCCGCAGCGTGCTTGACCAGCTGGGCGTGGGGGCGACCCTGCTGTCCGATGGCAAGCAGGCGCTGGACCACCTGCTGCAGATCCACGCCTCGGGCGAGAACCCGGCCGAACGCTACGCGATGGTGATCTCGGACATCGAGATGCCGGCCATGGACGGCTACACGCTGACGACGGAAATCCGGCGGCACCCGGGCCTGGCCGGCCTGTACGTGCTGCTGCACACCTCGCTGTCGGGCGTATTCAACAATGCGATGGTCGAGCGCGTGGGCGCCAACGCCTTCGTCGCCAAGTACTCGCCGCACGAGCTGGCCGATTTCGTGCTGGACCG
>NZ_JAOEDV010000145.1:0-3767 GCF_029837545.1 Stenotrophomonas sp. GD04024
TTAAGTGGACACCTATTTATGGATTTAAAGACAGTTATAGACAGTGCACCAACGCTAAAAAAGCCCCGTCGAACCTTCACAGCTGAATTTAAACATCAACTTATTCAGCAATGCCAGCAGCCAGATACATCAGTGGCCAAGGTAGCAATGCAACATCAGATCAATGCCAATCTGCTACATAAATGGATTCGTCAGTCCAGATCAATGCCCCCTGCATTAAAAACCCCATCCATTCCACAGACTGACTTTCTTCCGGTCATTCTTCACCCGACTCCAGTCAAACAAGAAGCACCTCTACCACCTGTGCCAGAGAAGAAAGCTGTCGCTCATATCAGGATTCCATTACATGAGGCACCAAGTTCCGCAAGGGATCAGATGATCGAGATCGACTGGCCGGTGGAGTCAGTAACTGAATTACTGTTGCTGATCCAGGGTTTGACTCAATGATTCGTATTGATGAGATCTGGTTGTCTACCCAGCCGATGGACATGCGTGCAGGGATGGATACAGCCATGGCTCAGGTGCTGAGAGCCTTTGGCTACATCAAACCGCATTGCGCTTACCTGTTCTGTAATAAGCGTGGCCATCGTATGAAAGTGCTGGTGCATGATGGACTGGGTATCTGGCTGTGTGCCCGGCGGCTGGAACAGGGGAAATTCCACTGGGCTAAAGTTCACCAGGGTGAAAGTATGGCGATCAGCCCGGAGCAGTTACAGGCACTGATCCAGGGTTTGCCCTGGCAAAGAATCGGACTGCAGCAAGTGGTAACAATGCTCTAAACCAGGCTCATCCATTCTGCTATTCTCCAAACGTTCTATTTCCTCTGCATCATGACCTCAGGCATACTGCGGTCATGAATACGCTGCCTGATTTAAGCCAACTGACCCATGAACAACTGCTGGAATTTACCAGACAGTTGGCGATGCAGCATCAGTCTCTGGCACAATCTAAACAACAACTGGAACAATCAAATCAGCAATTAGATGCCAGAGTTCAACATCTTGAAGTCACCAATCAGCAATTAGATTCTAAAGTTCAACATCTTTCTATTCTCAATCAAAAATACGAGCATGAGCTTGCACTATTTAAACAGCATAAATTCGGCAGTAAAAACGAACATCTAACCGCAAAACAAATCCATCTCTGGGATGAAGCGGTTGAAGAAGATATTGCAGCGGTTGATCTGGAACTGGAACGACTGAATGCAGATAAAACCAATGCAGCTGCACAGAAAGCCCCAGTCAACAAACCTAAACGTCGGCTGTTGCCAGATCATCTACACACCCTCCGTATTGAGCATGAACCTGAATCAACACAATGCAGTTGTGGCTGTACCTTGCGTCGTATCGGTGAAGATGTCAGTGAAAAACTGAATTTCAGACCGGCACAGTTCTATAAGGAACAGCATGTGCGTGGTAAATGGGTCTGTGATCAGTGTGACACTCTGACTCAGCAAGCGATGCCAGCCTATGTGATTGATAAAGGCATTGCTTCACCTGAATTGCTTAGCCATGTGCTGGTGTCAAAGTATGCCGATCATTTGCCTTTGTACCGTCAACGTCAAATCTTTCTACGCGCAGGTGTTGATCTGTCTAGATCAACGTTATCTGACTGGATTGGCCGCTGTGGGGTGGAACTGGAACCTCTGGCCAATGCCTTAAAACAGGTGGTACTGCAACAGCAGGTGATCCATGCAGATGAAACACCGGTGACGGTCATGCAGATGGGTGAAAATGAGAAAAAGCCCAAAAAAGGTTATGTCTGGGCCTATGCCAGCACACAGTACAATCCAGTTCAGGCAGTGATCTATGACTTTCAAGATAGCCGTTCTGGCCAGCATGCTGAAGACTTCCTGAAAGGCTGGCAGGGTCATTTGGTCTGTGATGATTACAGTGGTTATAAAGCACGCTTTAGATCAGGTCAGGTCATTGAGGTGGGCTGCATGGCACATGCACGTCGTAAATTCCATGAACTACATGTGACCAAGAAAAGTCAGGTCGCTGAACAGGCATTAGTGCTGATTCAGAAATTATATGCGATAGAAGCAGAATTAAGAAAAAAGACGGATGGTACAGCGGAAGACCGCTGCGAATACCGACAACAGCATAGTCAACCGGTCATGCAACAACTATATGAATGGCTCAACCAACATCAGCTGACGGTGCCATCGAGTTCTCCAACCGCCCGGGCGATCAATTACAGCCTAAAACGTTGGACTGCTTTAAGCCGCTATCTGGATGATGGCAATCTACCCATTGACAATAATTGGATAGAGAACCAAATGCGTCCCTGGGCCTTGGGGCGTAAGAACTGGCTATTTGCAGGTTCGCTGCGCAGTGGTCAACGAGCTGCCAATATCATGACTTTAATCCAGTCAGCAAAGCTGAATGGCTTGGATCCGTATGCCTATTTAAGTGATGTGCTGAAAAGGTTGCCAACACATAAAGTGCCCCAAATAGAAGAATTACTACCTCACCGCTGGAAACCTGAACCCCGTTAAAACTTGGCGATGGCGTTCAGCGGATGCTTACATTGCTTCTTCAGTAGAAGCTAAACCAAGCTGTTCAAATAATTTGGTCATTCTTGGACGTGTTTGAGTCATGTGCTTAGCCCACAAATTTATATTAGATCAAATTAAACATAACATGTTTATATTTAAACTAAAATAGGCTTTGTTGCACAAACCTATCTCTAAAGGCTTATTCCACAATATAATTCTAAAATGAATAAGCCCACACCTAAAATCTATCGTACAACCAATTGGTCTTCTTATAACAGTGCATTAATAAATCGAGGAAATCTCTCAATTTGGTTTGATCCCAAGACTCAATAGTACGCTCAACCCAAAGGTAAACATGGTCGAAATCAAACTTATTCAGATACAGCCATCCAATGCTGTTTAATGATCAAATCCTTATTTCATCTTTCTTTACGCATGGTCACTGGCTTTGTGCAAAGTCTCATTCATCTTTATAGATTAGATTGGACAGCACCAGACTATTCCACCATCTGCAGAAGACAAAAGCATATTGATATTGCAATTAACTATCAAAAAAGCAGTAATGGCCTCCAGCTACTCGTCGATTCTACTGGCTTAAAGTTTCTAGGCGAAGGTGAATGGAAGCGTAAGAAACACCAACCTGAATATCGTCGCCAATGGCCTAAACTTCATATTGGTATAGATGCTGAAACCCTTCAAATACGCGCTATTCAACTCACTACAAATAATGTGAGTGATTCACAAGTGCTTGGTGATTTACTCGATCAGATTCCACAAGATGAGCAGATTGACTCTGTCTATACTGATGGGGCTTATGACACCAAGCAATGCCGTCAAGTAATTGCAGACCGACAAGCACATGCGGTGATTCCGCCAAGAAAAAATGCGAAACCTTGGAAAGATACGAAGACCAGCTCGCTAGAGCGAAATGAATTACTTCGAACAGTTAAACGTTTAGGAAGAACAATATGGAAAAATTGGTCAGGCTATCATCGCAGAAGTCTGATAGAAACCAAGATGCATTGCATTAAATTATTAGGCGATAAACTCCGTGCGAGAAACTTTCAAAGCCAAGTCAATGAGATTCATGCACGTGTGGCCGTATTAAATAAATTTACAGATTTAGGTCGACCTCACACCCAAGTTGCCACTTAAATTTAGATAACTTGGAAGAAGTTTAGCTTTTGAATGTTTGTGCAACAAAGCCCTCCAGAAATGGAAAAACGCTTACGCTGGTATTGGCGTAATCCTACAGATTTACATTCAT
>NZ_JAOEDV010000146.1:0-3627 GCF_029837545.1 Stenotrophomonas sp. GD04024
GCCCCGCCATCCCACGGAATGCCAGCTTTCGCTGTTGCTGTTGCTGTTGCCGGCCAGCGGCCGGCACTACCGCAGGTGCAGGGCGCAGCCCTGCAAAAGCCCCCCTTACAGCGGCAGCGGCGCCTGCGCCGGGTCGATCCGCCCTTCACCGCGGGTGATCTTCTTGAACTCGGCGCGGCTGACCGACACGTAGCGGTCATTGCCGCCGATCTCCACCTGCGGGCCATCCTGTACCGCGTGGCCATGCTCGTCCACGCGCACGGTCATCGTCGCCTTCTTGCCGCTGTGGCAGATGGTCTTGATCTCCTGCATCTCGTCGGCCCAGGCCAGCAGGTACTGGCTGCCTTCGAACAGCTCGCCGCGGAAATCGGTGCGCAGGCCGTAGCAGAGCACCGGAATGCGCAGCTGGTCGACCACCTCGCTGAGCTGCCAGACCTGGGCGCGGGTCAGGAACTGCGCCTCATCCACCAGCACGCAGCCCATCGGCCCGTTCGCCGCCAGATCCTGCTCGACCCAGCGCTGCAGGTCGGTATCGCGGTCGAAGGCCATGCCATCGGCGCGCAGGCCGATGCGCGAAGCGACCACGCCGGCGCCGGCACGATCGTCCAGGCGCGGGGTCAGGATCGCCACCCGCATGCCGCGCTCGCGGTAGTTGTGCGCGCTCTGCAGCAGGGTGGTGGTCTTGCCGGCGTTCATCGCCGAATAGTAGAAGTAGAGCTTGGCCATCGACGGATTGTACGCCGCAGCCCCGGTCCGCCGAAGCCGTTCAGCAACCCCACCGGCGGCCGGCTGTGGTCGTCACCCGGCCCCGCTACAATCCTGTCCCCATGCACGGTCTCAATCCCCCCCAAGCCGCCGCCGTCCTGCACATCGAAGGTCCGTTGCTGGTGCTCGCCGGTGCCGGCAGCGGCAAGACCCGCGTGATCGTGGAAAAGATCGCCCACCTGATCGGCTGTGGCCGCTATCCGGCGCGCCGCATCGCGGCGATCACCTTCACCAACAAGTCGGCCAAGGAAATGCGCGAGCGCGTGGCCAAGCGCCTGCGCGAGCAGGATGCCGACGAGGTGACGATCTGTACCTTCCATGCGCTGGGCCTGAAGTTCCTGCAGATCGAGCACGCTGCGGTGGGCCTGAAGCGCGGCTTCTCGATCTTCGATGCCGACGATGCCGCGGCGCAGATCAAGGACCTGATGTACGGGGCCAAGCCCGACGACATCGAGGACATGAAGAACCTGGTGTCGCGCGCGAAGAACGCCGGCCTGTCGCCCGAGCAGGCGATGGCCGCCGCACGCAGCAACCGCGAGAAGGAAGCGGCCAGCGTCTACGAGCGCTACCAGCTGCGGCTGACCGCGTTCAACGCGGTCGACTTCGACGACCTGATCCGCCTGCCGGTGCAGATCCTGGAAGAAAATCCGGAGATCGCGCTGGCCTGGCGCGAGCGCATCGGCTACCTGCTGGTGGACGAATGCCAGGACACCAACGACGCGCAGTACCGCCTGCTCAAGCAGCTGGCCGGCGACAAGGGCAACTTCACCTGCGTGGGTGACGATGACCAGTCGATCTACGCCTGGCGCGGCGCCAACCCGGAAAACCTGCAGCAGATGGGGCGCGATTACCCCGCGCTGGAGATCATCAAGCTGGAGCAGAACTACCGTTGCTCCAACCGCGTGCTGCGCGCGGCCAATGCGCTGATCGCCAACAACCCGCACGAGCACCTGAAGAAGCTGTGGAGCGACCAGGCCGACGGCGAGCGCATCCGCGTGTGGGAATGCCGCAACAGCGAGCACGAAGCCGAAAAGGTCGCGGCCGAGATCGCCTTCGTGGCGCAGTCGCGCAATGTGCCGTGGAGTGATTTCTGCATCCTGTTCCGCGGCAACTTCCAGTCGCGTCCGTTGGAAAAGGCGATGCAGCTGCTGCGCATCCCGTACCACCTGACCGGCGGCACCATGTTCCTGGAGCGCCAGGAAGTGAAGGACACGCTGGCCTGGCTGCGCCTGCTGGTGAACCCGGACGACGACACCGCGTTCATGCGCGCGGTGCAGTCGCCCAAGCGCGACGTCGGCGCCGGCACGCTGGCCAAGCTGGCCGAACTGGCACAGGAAAAGGACATGCCGATGGCGCAGGCCGCCGAGGCGATCGGTGCCCTGCAGCAGCTGCCGCCGCGTGCGGCCAACAGCCTGGCGCGCTTCACCGACATCCTGCGCGACCTGCGTGCGCAGACCCGGCAGGTCACCTCCGGTGACATGATCCGCAAGGTCGCCAAGGAGTCCGGCCTGCTCAGCGAGCTGCGCCAGCAGGCCAAGGAAGAGGCCAGCTACCAGCGCCGCGCCAACAACATCGAGGAACTGGCGCAGTGGTTCGAGGGCGGCCCGCGCGGGGCCACCGCCGCCGACCTGGCCGGACAGCTGGCGCTGCTGTCGCGCAGCGACAAGGACGAGGGCGGCAACCAGGTGCGGATGATGACCATGCATGCTTCCAAGGGCCTGGAATTCCCGTACGTGTTCATCGTCGGCTGCGAGGACGGCGTGCTGCCGCACCAGGTCAGCCTGGACGAGGGCAACCTGCAGGAAGAGCGGCGCCTGCTGTACGTGGGCATCACCCGCGCCAAGATCCAGCTGTGGATGAGCTACAGCAAATTGACGCGCAAGTTCGGCGAGCACGTGCGGCTGAAGCCGAGCCGGTTCTTCGAGGAGATCCCGGCCGAGGAGATCCAGCGCGATGGTGCGGACCCGGTGGCGGATGCGGCGCGCAAGAAGGAGCGGGCGAGTGCGGGGTTGGCGGCGATCGAGGCGCTGTTCGATTGATCGGCGAACGGCGCAGCCCCTCGTGGTTGGCGCCGTTCGCATTACATCTGTGGTTGGCCGGGTAGATGGGCTGCGCAGGGGACGCTGCAAGTACGTCCCTGTAAGCTCGGTCGCCGCATCCATGCGGCTCACGCCCCTGCGCAACCCATCTACCCGGCCCTGGACAGGTTCCGTGCGCGCCAGCCACGGAAAAGAAAAAAGAAGATCAAAGGCCACGGCAACAGCCGGGCGTTGAGGCAGAATCGGGGTTTCGGCTGGAGGTCTGCGCGTGCATCCCATCGAAAGTGAACGCCTGCGTCTGCGTGCGATCGAGCCCGACCGCGATGCGGCGCCGATGCTGGCGCTGTTGAATGATCCGGGCTTCGTGCGCTTCATCGGCGACCGCAACGTGCACAGCGAGGAACAGGCGCGCGAGTACATTGCGCTGCGCGTGCTGCACAGCTATGCGTTGAACGGGTTCGGCATGTATGCCATCGAGCGCCTGGCCGACGGTGCCTGGCTGGGCAATGCCGGGCTGGTGCGGCGCGATGGCCTGCCGGGGCCGGATATCGGCTATGCGGTGCTGTCGGAATTCGCCGGGCAGGGCTATGCCGGGGAGGCGGCGCGGGCGGTGTTCGCCTACGCGCGTGGCGAACTGGGCCTGCACGCTCTGTATGGCATCACCGATCTGGACAACGTTGCGTCCGGGAAGATCCTGCTGGGCCTGGGCATGCAGGAACGCGGGGTGATCCAGCTGCCGGGCGTTGAAACACCCAGCCGGTTGTTCGCCACGCCAGGCGCGGCCGAAGTTTGATTGTGGTGGGTGCCGACCGTGGGTCGGCAC
>NZ_JAOEDV010000147.1:0-3445 GCF_029837545.1 Stenotrophomonas sp. GD04024
AGGATTGCCGGCCAGCGGCCGGCATTACCGGGCCGACAGCACCTTCAGCACCGCTGCCTCATCCACGTCCGGCACCACTTCGGCACGGCCCATGCCCCGCCACAGCACCAGGCGCAGGCGGCCGGCCACGTTCTTCTTGTCCAGCCGCATGCGGCCGAGCAGGGCCTGCGGGTCCAGCCCGGCCGGGATCGCCACCGGCAGGCCGAGGCGTTCAAGCAGTGCCTGCAGGCGAGCGCGATCGGCATCGTCGGCCAGGCCGAGATCGGTGGACAGCTTCGCCGCCAGCACCATGCCCACCGCCACCGCTTCGCCGTGGTTCAGCGCATCGCGGCCGGGGGCCGAGTAACCCTGTTCGGTCTCGATGGCATGGCCGAAGGTGTGGCCGAGATTGAGCAGGGCGCGCTCGCCCTTCTCGAACGGATCGCGTTCGACAATCGCGGCCTTGTGCCGGCAGCTGCGTGCGATCGCTTCGGACAGCACGTCGTCTACGCCAGCAACCAGCGCCTCGGCATTCTGCTGCAGCCAGTCGAAGAAGGCGGCATCGCCCAGCGCACCGTACTTCACCACTTCGGCCAGGCCGGCACGAAGTTCGCGTGGTGGCAGGGTGGCCAGTACGCGGGTATCAGCGATCACCGCGCGTGGCGGATGGAAGGCGCCGACCAGATTCTTGCCGGCCGGAATGTCCACCGCGGTCTTGCCGCCCACCGACGAGTCGACCATCGCCAGCAGGGTGGTCGGCAACTGCACGCAGTCCACGCCACGCATCCAGCACGCAGCAGCGAAGCCCGCCAGGTCGCCGACCACGCCGCCGCCCAGCGCGAACACGCAGGCATCGCGGGTGGCACCCAACGTGGCCAGCGCTTCGATGGCGCGGCCGAACTCGGCCAGGGTCTTGGAGGCTTCCCCCGCAGCCAGCACGTGTTCGCCGATGATCAGGTCGGGACGTGCCGCCAGCAGCGTCTGCTTCACCGACGCCAGATAGCGCGGGGCGACTTCGCTGTCGCTGAGCAGCAGCACATGGCGGCCGCGTACGTGCGAGGCCAGTGCGGTGCCGTCGGCCTGGGCACCGGCGCCGATGGTGATGGAGTAGGGGCGGTCGCCGCCAACGGCGACCTGCAGCGGTGCGGGGAAAGTCATGCGGTCAGGTCCTGGCGCTGCCATTGCGTGGCCAGCTTGACCACCAGCTGGGCGGTCGCATCGGCAGCGGTATACGGGTCGGTATCGAGGGTGAGGTCGGCCAGCTCGCGGTACAGCGGATCGCGGTGTGCGGCCAGATCGTGCAGCACCTGCTCGCGGTCAGGACGTTGCAGCAACGGCCGGCCCTTGTCGCGGGCCAGGCGGTCCAGCTGCGCGGCCACGCTGACCCGCAGGTAGACCACGAAACCACGCCGGGCGATCAGCGCACGGTTGCCGGGGTCCAGCACCGCACCGCCGCCGGTGGAGACGAGCTGGCCACGGCCTTCCAGCACGCGTGCCAGTGCCTCGCGTTCATGGCTGCGGAAGCCGGCTTCGCCCGAATGCTCGAAAATGGTGGGGATGCTGGCGCCGGCGGCATCGACGATGGCCTGGTCGACATCGACGAAGTCCAGCGTGAAGCGCTCGGCCAGGCGGCGGCCGATGCAGGTTTTGCCGGCGCCCATCGGGCCGATCAGGATCAGGTTCGGAGCAGGATTCATGCCCTCTGATGCTAACACCTCCGTGCCCCGGCCTTTACGTTCTTCACGTCAGGGTAGGCGTTCCTGCGGGGTCTCCCGCGCCAGCCGGAGTACAGGCCATGACGGTCGCCAAGGTCATCGAAATCACCGCCTCCTCGCCGAAGAGCGTGGAGGACGCCGTGCGCAGCGGACTGAAAAAGGTCTCCGAGACGGTCAAGGGCATCCAGGGCGCCTGGGTGAACGAGACCAAGGTGGTCACCAACGGCAGTGGCGAGATCACCGAATGGCGGGTCAACCTGCGGGTGACGTTCCTGGTGGAGTAGGTGGCCTCAGCGCACGTCCTGCACCTGGCGCTGCCCGTCAAGCACCACCACGTGATCGGCCAGGGCGGGCAGGGCCTGCAGCGCCTGGCGGCTGACCCGCTCGTAGTACTGCACGAAGCGCTCCAGCTGAGGCCGGCTCATGCCGTGCCGGCCCGGCTGTGCCGCCTGTAGATTCTGTTCCTGCTGCCAGCGCCAGCGTGGTACCACCGAGAAGTCCGGTGGCTGCAGGAACCACAGGCGGTGGCAGCGCTGCCACAGCGCCGGGTAGTCGCGGGCCAGCGCCTGGTTGCACCATCGCCGCCAGCGGCCATCGGTGTCGGCCTCGCGTTCGAGTGCGTTCAGTGGCGCGTCCAGCGCGTCGTCATCCTGCGCGGGCGTGCCGAGGAACCAGCCTTCGAATACCAGCAGGTCCAGCGGTTGTTGCAGGCGTGGCCACTGCGCCTCGGGCAGGCGCTCATCGGCCAGCTTGTCGAAGCGTGGCATCGCGAAGGGCTGGCGCGCGGCCACGGCGTCGAGCACGGCGTGGGCCAGTGGCAGATCGTGGGTGCCGGGCGGGCCACGGGTGATCAGCAGCGGGTGAACCTGGCGGGCCAGCCGTTGGCGCTGCAGCCGGGTGAGGTAGACGTCATCGATCGACAGCGTGGCCGCGTTCAGGCCGCGTGCCTGGGCGCGTGCCACCACCTGCGCGGCCAGCGTCGATTTGCCGCTCCCCTGCAGGCCGCTGATCGCCAATACTGGAACTGCCGTGCCGCTGCCCAGCACATCGTCCAGAACCCGTTCGGCCAATGTTTCGGGAAATCCTTTCACCTGGGGCATATACGCAGCAGCGACCATGCAGCCACAATAGCCCAAACCGTGTGAGAAGAACGCAATCATGAGCGACCTGTACGCCGAAGCCCTGTCCACGTTTGCCGGCCTGTTCGAAGAGGCCAAACAGAGCCGCGAGGTCGAGCCGAACGCGATGGCCGTGGCCACCGCCGATGTCGACGGCCGGCCGTCGGCGCGCACAGTGCTGCTGAAGGCGTTCGACGAGCGCGGCTTCGTGTTCTACACCCACCTGGACAGCCACAAGGGCCAGGAACTGCAGGCCAATCCGCAGGCCGCGCTGCTGTTCCTGTGGCGCAGCCTGCGCGAAGCCGGCATCCAGGTGCGCATCGAAGGCCGTGTCGAGCAGGTGGCCGACGCCGAGGCCGATGCCTATTTCGCCAGCCGCCCGCGCATGAGCCAGATCGGCGCGTGGGCCTCGCAGCAGTCGAAGACGCTGGCGACGCGTGAGGAATTCGACGCGCGCGTGGCCGAGATCGAAGCCCGCTTCGAGGGCAAGGACGTGCCGCGCCCGGAGGGTTGGAGCGGCTTGCGCGTGGTGCCCGACCGCATCGAATTCTGGTACGGCGCGCAGTTCCGCCTGCACGAGCGCTGGTGCTATGAGGCCGGTGCCGAAGGGCGCTGGAGCAAGCGGCTGCTGTA
>NZ_JAOEDV010000148.1:0-3306 GCF_029837545.1 Stenotrophomonas sp. GD04024
CGGGTCTGTAGCTCAGGTGGTTAGAGCGCACCCCTGATAAGGGTGAGGTCGGTAGTTCGAGTCTACCCAGACCCACCATTCTCTGAATGACGCATACAATCGATCTTATATACGCATCAGCACTGTGGCTGGTACGTGTTCTTTTAAAACTTGTGACGTAGCGAGCGTTTGAGATGTTCTATCAGACGTGTCGTGAGGCTAAGGCGAGAGACGGAAGTCTCTTTATTGATTGAGTCGTTATATTCGTATCCGGGCTTTGTACCCCCGGGTCACATGTATAACCCAAGGCAACTTGCGGTTATATGGTCAAGCGAATAAGCGCACACGGTGGATGCCTTGGCGGTCAGAGGCGATGAAGGACGTGGCAGCCTGCGAAAAGTATCGGGGAGCTGGCAACAAGCTTTGATCCGGTAATGTCCGAATGGGGAAACCCACCCGCTTGCGGGTATCCTGCAGTGAATACATAGCTGCTGGAAGCGAACCTGGTGAACTGAAATATCTAAGTAACCAGAGGAAAAGAAATCAACCGAGATTCCGTAAGTAGCGACGAGCGAACGCGGACTAGCCCTTAAGCTGATTTGGTTCTAGGAAAACGCTCTGGAAAGAGTGGCCATAGAAGGTGATAGCCCTGTATCTGAAAGGGCCATTTCAGTGAAGACGAGTAGGGCGGGGCACGTGAAACCCTGTCTGAACATGGGGGGACCATCCTCCAAGGCTAAATACTACTGACCGACCGATAGTGAACCAGTACCGTGAGGGAAAGGCGAAAAGAACCCCGGAGAGGGGAGTGAAATAGAACCTGAAACCGTGTGCGTACAAGCAGTAGGAGCTCCGCAAGGAGTGACTGCGTACCTTTTGTATAATGGGTCAGCGACTTACTGTTCGTGGCAAGCTTAACCGTATAGGGGAGGCGAAGGGAAACCGAGTCTGATAAGGGCGCATAGTCGCGGGCAGTAGACCCGAAACCGGGTGATCTAGTCATGCCCAGGGTGAAGGTGCGGTAACACGCACTGGAGGCCCGAACCCACTCCCGTTGCAAAGGTAGGGGATGAGGTGTGATTAGGAGTGAAAAGCTAATCGAACCCGGAGATAGCTGGTTCTCCTCGAAAGCTATTTAGGTAGCGCCTCATATGTATCCTCTCGGGGGTAGAGCACTGTTATGGCTAGGGGGTCATCGCGACTTACCAAACCATTGCAAACTCCGAATACCGAGACGGACTGTATGGGAGACACACGGCGGGTGCTAACGTCCGTCGTGAAAAGGGAAACAACCCAGACCCACAGCTAAGGTCCCAAATTTTGTGCTAAGTGGAAAACCATGTGGAAAGGCACAGACAGCCAGGAGGTTGGCTTAGAAGCAGCCACCCTTTAAAGAAAGCGTAATAGCTCACTGGTCGAGTCGGTCTGCGGGGAAGATTTAACGGGGCTAAGCACAGAACCGAAGCTTGGGGTGCATAACTTTGTTATGCGCGGTAGAGGAGCGTTCCGTAAGCCGTTGAAGGTGGATTGAGAAGTCTGCTGGAGGTATCGGAAGTGCGAATGCTGACATGAGTAACGATAATGCGGGTGAAAAACCCGCACGCCGAAAGCCCAAGGTTTCCTTGCGCAACGTTAATCGGCGCAGGGTGAGTCGGCCCCTAAGGCGAGGACGAAAGTCGTAGTCGATGGGAAGCAGGTTAATATTCCTGCACCTCGCGTAAGTGCGATGGAGGGACGGAGAAGGTTAGGTGTACCAGGCGTTGGTTGTCCTGGGGAAAGGCGGTAGGTTTGGATCTTTGGCAAATCCGGGATCCTTTAAGACCGAGCACCGAGACGAGCCTTTATGGCGAAGTCACTGATACCACGCTTCCAGGAAAAGCTCCTAAGCTTCAGCTTACGCAGACCGTACCGTAAACCGACACAGGTGGGTAGGATGAGAATTCTCAGGCGCTTGAGAGAACTCGGGTGAAGGAACTAGGCAACATGGCACCGTAACTTCGGGAGAAGGTGCACCCTTTTTGGTGGCTCGTGCGAGCTATAGCTGAAGAGGGTCGCAGTAACCAGGCCGCTGCGACTGTTTATCAAAAACACAGCACTCTGCAAACACGAAAGTGGACGTATAGGGTGTGACGCCTGCCCGGTGCTGGAAGGTTAATTGATGGGGTCAGCCGCAAGGCGAAGCTCTTGATCGAAGCCCCAGTAAACGGCGGCCGTAACTATAACGGTCCTAAGGTAGCGAAATTCCTTGTCGGGTAAGTTCCGACCTGCACGAATGGCGTAACGACAGCGGCGCTGTCTCCACCCGAGACTCAGTGAAATTGAAATCGCTGTGAAGATGCAGCGTTCCCGTGGCAAGACGGAAAGACCCCGTGAACCTTTACTATAGCTTTACACTGAACGTTGAGTTCGTCTGTGTAGGATAGGTGGGAGGCTATGAAACTGTGGCGCTAGCTGCAGCGGAGCCATCCTTGAAATACCACCCTGTCGTGCTTGACGTTCTAACCTGGGCCCATTATCTGGGTCGGGGACCGTGTATGGTGGGTAGTTTGACTGGGGCGGTCTCCTCCTAAAGAGTAACGGAGGAGCTCGAAGGTACGCTCAGCGCGGTCGGACATCGCGCACTGTGTGCAAAGGCATAAGCGTGCTTGACTGCAAGATCGACGGATCAAGCAGGTAGGAAACTAGGACTTAGTGATCCGGTGGTTCTGTATGGAAGGGCCATCGCTCAACGGATAAAAGGTACTCCGGGGATAACAGGCTGATACCGCCCAAGAGTTCATATCGACGGCGGTGTTTGGCACCTCGATGTCGGCTCATCACATCCTGGGGCTGTAGTCGGTCCCAAGGGTATGGCTGTTCGCCATTTAAAGTGGTACGCGAGCTGGGTTCAGAACGTCGTGAGACAGTTCGGTCCCTATCTGCCATGGGCGTTGGAGATTTGAGAGGGGCTGCTCCTAGTACGAGAGGACCGGAGTGGACGAACCTCTGGTGTTCCGGTTGTCACGCCAGTGGCATTGCCGGGTAGCTATGTTCGGAAGCGATAACCGCTGAAAGCATCTAAGCGGGAAGCGCGCCTCAAGATGAGATCTCCCGGGGCACAAGCCCCCTGAAGGAACCATGTAGACTACGTGGTTGATAGGTCAGGTGTGTAAGTACAGCAATGTATTGAGCTAACTGATACTAATGATCCGTGCGGCTTGACCATATAACCTCAAGTTGCCTTGGCTTTACGACAACGTCGTAAGAGCATCCAAGTGCACGCTACGTCACAAGAACTATGCGAGGCTGGCGCCTTGTCCCAAGGGACGAGTGCGACTCTCCAAAAGC
>NZ_JAOEDV010000149.1:0-3218 GCF_029837545.1 Stenotrophomonas sp. GD04024
ATCCACGCCATGCGTGGATGGCTTGCGCGGGATGCGTGCCAACCAAGGTTGGCACCTACCGAAGCGGGGCGCCAGTAGATCCACGCCATGCGTGGATGGTTTGGGCCGAATGCGTGTCAACCAAGGTTGGCACCTACCAACGCCAGGCAAAAAAAAACGCCCCGCGGATGCGGGGCGTCTTCAGCACAACCTACTGCGGCCGATCAGCCCTGGTAGTCGCGCACGTCGCTGCCGGTGTAGACCTGGCGCGGACGGCCGATCTTCATTTCCGGATCGACCTGCTGTTCCAGCCAATGCGACACCCAGCCGGAGGTACGGCCCAGGGCGAACATGACGGTGAACATTTCGGTCGGGATCTGCAGCGCCTTGTAGATGATGCCGCTGTAGAAATCGACGTTCGGGTACAGCTTGCGGGCGACGAAATACTCGTCCTGCAGCGCGGCCTGTTCCAGCTTCACGGCCACGTCCAGCAGCGGATCCTGCACGCCCAGCTGCTTGAGCACCTTGCCGGTCATCTCACCGATGACCTTGGCGCGCGGGTCGAAGTTCTTGTAGACGCGGTGGCCGAAGCCCATCAGGCGGAAGCCGGAGGTCTTGTCCTTGGCCTTGAGCACGGCGGACTCGACGTTGTCGGCAGTGCCGATCTCTTCCAGCATCTTCAGCACGGCTTCGTTGGCACCGCCGTGGGCCGGACCCCACAGCGCGGTGACGCCCGCAGCGACCGACGCATACGGGTTGGCACCGGTCGAACCGACCAGGCGCACGGTCGAGGTCGACGCGTTCTGCTCGTGGTCGGCATGCAGGATGAACAGCAGGTCCAGCGCCTTGACCACGTCCTGGTTCAGCTCGTACTGGCCGTCGGCCGACTCGAAGGTCTGCTTCAGGAAGCGGCTGACGTAATCCAGCGAGGTGTCCGGCTTGTTGGCCGGCAGGCCCTTGCCGTGGCGGTAGATCAGCGCCGACAGGGTCGGCACCTTGGCGATCAGGCGCACGGCGGCCTGGCGGCGCTGTTCGGCGTCGGACAGGTCCAGCGAGGTGTGGTAGATGCCCGACAGCTGCGCGATGGCGGCGGTCAGGATGGCCATCGGGTGGGCATCCTTGGCGAAGCTGCCGATCAGGGTGTTGATCGACGCATCGACATTGGCTTCGGCCGCCAGCTCGTCGGTGAAGGCCTTCAGCTGCTCGGCGCTCGGGCGCTCGCCGTTGATCAGCAGGTAGGCCACTTCGACGTAGCTCGACTTTTCCGACAGCTGTTCAATCGGGTAGCCGCGGTACAGCAGCACGCCCTTGTCGCCGTCGATGTACGTGATGGCGGACTTGCAGCTGGCCGTCGCGGTGAAGCCGGAATCGTAGGTGAAATACCCCGTTTCCTTGGTCAGCTTCGCGATGTCGACGCAGTCGTTGCCAAGGGTGGGTTTGATGACGGGCAGAACGACCGACTTATCGCCGGCGTTGAGCGTGACCTGATCAAGATCGGACACTGTGTGCGCTCCTTCATGGGAAGGCGCCTGCCCAAGCGCATTGGTCAGGCACGTGAATGACGTCCTCGGCCTGTGCCGGGGATCACGCCATTATCGCACAGCAGCATTTGCCCGGCGCTAGACAGAAGTCGTAGACGACAGGCGGCCAGAACCCGGCCATTGAGCGGCCCGGATCGGCAAAAGCGTTGTCACGCGAACGCAGTGTTCCGTCCATCCAAACGCCCGTTGGGCAGGCGTTGGGGAAAAACAAACGGCCGCGCAGAGCGCGGCCGTCGGTTCGAAGCTGGATCGACAGATCAGCGCGCGTAGCGCTTCTGGAACTTGTCGATACGGCCCGAGGTGTCGATGACCTTGTGCTTGCCCGTGTAGAACGGGTGCGAAGCCGAGGAAATTTCAACCTTGACCAGCGGGTATTCGTTGCCGTCTTCCCACTGGATGGTTTCCTTCGTCGCCATGGTCGAGCGGGTCAGGATCTTGAAATCGGAGGTGACGTCATGGAAGACGACGTCGCGGTAGTTCGGATGGATATCGGCCTTCATGGGCTCACACCGTAAATGGGCTGGTGGTCAAGAGCGGCATTATAAGCACCGGTTGCCGCCCGGGGCAACCGGTACCGGGACATCGACGTCAGTCCGCGCCCAGAGCCTGGCGTACCAGGGCCTCGAAACGCTGCTGGTCGTAGGCCATCAGCAGATCGCAGTTGTCCGGCTGGCCGGTCTGGCGGTTCCAGTCGACGATGGTGGCACCGCGGCTGAACGTGCCGTTCAGCTCCACGTTCAGCGGCCGCGACTCGACCTGCAGCTGCCCTTCCGGGTTCAACGCCCAGGCCATGGCCACCGCATCGGCGGTATACCAGCGGCCCCCCTTGCTGTCCTCGGACAGGCCACGGGTCTTGCGCGAGATCAGCTCGTAGAAGCGGGCGCGATCGGAATCGGCCTGCAGCCACTGCTCCGCCTGCTCCAGCGGCAGGCCGTGGGCGACGGTGGCTTCCCAGTCCGATACCAGCAGGTGCTTGAACGAGGTGAACACCACATGCGCCGCTTCCGGATCGAAGGCGATGTTGAACTCGGCGGCCGGGGTGATGTTGCCGTGGCAGGTGACCGCGCCGCCCATCACCACGATGCGCTTGATGCGCTGGGGCAGGGTCGGGTCCAGCTTCAGCGCCAGCGCGAGGTTGGTCAGCGGGCCGAGCATCACCAGCATCAGTTCGCCGGCGTGTTCGTGCGACAGGCGCAGGATGGCCAGCGCAGCGTGCTCGGCTTCGGCCTGGCGGCTCGGCGGCGGCAGGTCCACGTCGCCGTAACCATCACGGCCATGCACGTGGGCAGCGTCGACGGAGGGATGCAGCAGCGGATCCGGGCTGCCGGCAAACACCGGCACGTCGGCGCGGCCAACGATATCGCAGAGCTTGAGGGCGTTGCGGACGGTGTACTGCAGGCCGACATTGCCGGCGGCGATGGTCAGGGCGACCACGTCATGCCGTTCATCGGCAAAGGCCATCAGCAGGGCCAGGGCGTCGTCCACACCGGGGTCGGTGTCGATCAACAGGGGGATCTTGTGGGTCATCGTTGCCGTCTTCAGATCGGCAACGAAGTGTGGACCGGGATGATGACCGTTGCAAGTACGGGGGTTGGGGTTCGGCAGGGCTGCGCCCTGCACCCGCCGAATCAACGGCAAACGCCAGAGCAACGGCAAAAGCTGGTTTCCTGTGGGGATGGCGGGGTGGGTCCGGTTGCG